>NZ_RXPT01000019.1:0-96435 GCF_003965585.1 Enterobacter sp. WCHEn045836 | reverse complement strand
AGCCTTAACGGTAGTGGAAGACGCTTCGGTACCAACGGCAACGCCATGATTGCCGGTACCGCGGGCATTACGCCCCACCACGGTTGCCACAACGTCCGCAGCGGCCCCCATGCCAATGGCAATCGAACCGCTGCGGTTGTCGCCGTCATCAATAATCGGTAAACCCTGGTGCGCAGTACCGTGCCCGATAAATATAGTGCCGTCATACCCCGACTCAGGAACAGAAGCGTCACCCTCAACAGGGTTAACCAGCATCATGGCGGGCTTCTCGGGAGGGGGGATTAGGCCAACGACATCCTTTAACCGGGCACGTTTTGACTCAAATCCGCCTCCGTCATCGGGCTGGCTGAGCGCGATCAAATCGTCTTCGCTCAGCGTCTCCGCTGCCGGTAGTTGTGAGAATGGGATACCGGTCATAATAGGACTTCCTCTTCTGTTTTCAGGGGGTCAGCACTTTCCGTCAAAAAAGCTCTGCCGTCTTCGGTGAGCAACGCTATGTAATCAGGTGGCTCAGGGGAGAAACGGGCGCGGTGATATTCCGCATCATGCGGAAATTCACCCGCATGGATATACTCGCGACTGGTATTGAGAACATCAAAAAAGTACCGCCTGCAGGTGCGACCATACTGCCTCACAATACTCATCATCAGCGTGTTATCGCGGCTCAGTTGCTCATCATCGATGCGGAGCAATATCACATCCCAGTCAAGCCACAGCTGACGTTCAAGCTGCTCCACCTGGCCAATATCGAGCCTTTCGAAAATACGCTCAAACCCCGCTTTACTACCTGCATCGAGGGCGTTTACAAAAGCGTATTTAACCCTCAGGCGGAATAACGCCAGCGGCTCTTCGGGAAAGCGGTTGATATCTCGCTGATATGCCAGCAGTGAAAGCAGTCTCTCATCGCAGGTGTCCACGTCGATTTGAGCAAGAGGGAAGGTCAGCCAGCCGTAAACCCGCTCCCACCAAACCCGGGAGGCGTGCGCAAGCGTGAGCGGTTCCCCCTTATTCATCCAGACGGGCAGCTTGATTTCAGGGAGCTTCATTTGACACTCCAGCTGCAACCACGCTCAGCGATCTCAGACGCGGGACATTCAGCTCACTGATAATGTCATCGAGGGAAAACTCGAGGGACTCGATATCCGGGAACGCGGCATGCAGCTCCTCGCCCAGGCGCGACATGGAGAAGCGACTAAACGGCCAGGTTTTCTCAACGTCATAATCGCTATTCTCACGAAACGCGCTGCGCACCAGATTTCCGGCATTACGGAGCAGCGAGTCCACCTGCTCTCCCTCCAGGTGGCTGGATGCAAAGATGTATACGGTAACGGTGAGATCGTACTGAGTTTCAGGGAGCGGGAGGCAAAGCACATCATCGCCATGGCCATGATTACCCTGCGTCATAACATAATCGTTCACCATGTCCACGAACGGTTGACTTGCAATGCCGGAATCCAGCAGAAGATAGACATTGGCGGTGCCAGGTCCGCGCGGCGCATCATGCTCAAAGAAGATGCGATCCGTGTTCAGACCAGCGATGCCGGAAATCATGCCCCGGTATACCGCGTCAATATGGTACTGGCCGACCAGGTTGTATTGATTTTTCACCCTGTCCCGCAAATCATCATCCGACTCGATATCCGCCCCGGGCAGACTTAGCCAGTCCTCTTCGTTCACCGCGCCTGAAATACCGTCGATCGCAACCGGGAGAATGCGGTAATAGCCCGGCGCGAGGTTGTAACCACTCCCCTCATGCTCGGCAATAACAGGGACCAGCGCATCAGGCACGTCCGGAGGAATGGTAATATCTGATGAGGTCAGCAACCGGTAAATGGTACCGTTGATACGCTCCGTCTGGATGACAGTACCCTCCGGGATACTTACAGCCCGGGTTATATCAGATTTCGAAAAGCGGATAACCCCGCCCGCATACGTCGCCGGCTTGCGGGCAAGGTTCACGGCCCAGGCGAACAAGTCAAGAAATGCACCGCTCGCCGTGGCCAGAAACATGTTAGCCATCACCGTAGCGACAAGGGCATCCTTTAGCCACATTACCGGCGCCGTAACAATTGCTGTGATAAGACGCCAGAATGGTGACATGCGAGAGGTATTGGTGATCAGCCCAGACTCTTTAACGATGGCATTAAATTCATCGCGTACCTGACCCTCCGTTGTTGGCATGCCCTGATCGGCAAGGATGCTTTCGTAATCCGGCTCTGGCTTATTCATACCGTCAACTCCCTGCTGATTGGCCCAAAGTCCCATGTTTCAGCCGTAATTAAGTATTGGCCGCTCACCCCCTCCTCGATGCTGGATGTTCCAGGGACGATTCGCTCGTCGCTCTCAACCAGCAACTCCAGCTGTTGCGCGATGTCATAGCGCAATGTAGGGCTGCGTTCGGCTACCAGCTCTTTGGTCAGCTCCGACTCAATAATCATGTGGACGACATCCTGGGCGATGCTCTCGCGGTTGTTGCACCTCTCCGGCTCATTACCGGAGTCGAGCGTAAAATTACCGCCGGTGATCCGCAGGTCAAAATAGAGGTCACTCATCCTGCATACAGCTCCCGCGATTCAAGTAGTGAGTCAAAGGTCTCCTGGTTGCCGGGGTAGATATTGACCGTTCCGACCGTCCTGCTGTTGTCTGTGCGACTGGCACTGCTGGATATCGTCTGACCAACGCCGCCATCAACCGATGGCGGCCTCATGCCCGCAGGAGCGGAGAGTGCCGGCGCAGTGAGCTCGTCATTGTTACCGACGAGATCGATATTGACTCCCGGCAGCGCGTTCAGCTTCTCAATCATCCAGTTAAGGGCTGACATTGTGGTGCTTTTCAGCCAGGCCCACAGGCCGTTAAACACACCCTTAACCTTTTCCACTGCGGAGGCAGCAATGCTGCCGAAAGACTCCAGCACGCCAGAAATAAACTTAAACGGTGCGCTATCCATAATCGCAGTTTTGAGCTCATCCCAGTGCGTGACGGCATACCATATTCCGGCGGCCAGTGCGGCAATGGCCAGAATGATAAGAGTCACCGGGCTTAACAGCAGCTGCATAGCTCCACCGGCAAAAGCCGTTGCTACGCCATAAACCCGCATTGCAACCGAGGCGACTCCCAGCGCGGCACTCCACGCAAGCGCACCAATGCGACATACCAGCATCCAGGCAGAGAATGCCTTCGCCTGAATTCCGAGCCACAGCAGCCCCAGCCGGGTTGTGAGTAACCATGGATTGAGAAGAGAAAAGGCCCGGGTAAGACCAATGACACCCGATACAGCCTTTATGCCTGAGAATAAGGCAAACACAGACAGCACCCCCGTCACGATCGCGATAGCAATAGCGATATACCCCAGCCAGCGAGTGATGTTGGGGAACATCTCGAGCCATTTGCCAAGCTGAGCAGAGACCTCAATTATTTTATTGATGACAGGCTCAAAGACCGGCAGCAGAGCGCTGCCGAACGCCGTGCGAATACGTACGCCGCTTTGCTCCAGGCGAGACCACATATCGGACATTTTTTCCGCCATTGAGTTTGCGCCGGCGAGCCCCTGAGTCCCCTGCAGCTCTTTAATTTGCTTTCGCAGTTTGTTGGCCGAACCCCAGCTGCGCAGCAGAGCATTTGCGCCATCACCAAAGGCTTCGTTTAACTTCTCCTGGATGCGGAGATTACCGTCAGCGGTCTCACCATATTTCGCCTGCAGCGTGTCAAGGATGTCCGGAAAACTAAGCAGACTGCCCTGCGCATCGGTAAGGCTCACCCCTAGCTTTTTGGCGCCGTCCTTTGCACTTTTCAGAAAGGACTCATAAACCCCGCTCGCTTCGCTCCCCAGCGTTCCGCTCAACCCGGCAAGCACGGCGAACTGCTCATCCATCCCCACCCCGTAGCCCGTGCCTGTCCCTTTCGCACCCTCAAGCAACGACTGGATCTGCGCCATATCCTGACCTGTATTTTTAACAAGCCAGGCCGTTTTCGAGGCTACGCTCTCCGCAAAGGCAACGTAACCCTGCGCAGCAGCCTCGCCTGAAAATTGCTTAGCCATACCGGCGATGAACCCGGCAGCATCCGCTCCGCCACTCTTTAATGCCACACCCAGCGTGTTGGCGGCTCTTGCCACGCCGGCCATTTCATCATCGCGCAGGTCAGCCAGCGACGAGCGCAACACCGTAACGGAGCCAACAAACTCCGTCGCAGACACACCAAAATCAGTGCTGAACTGCGATGCCTCGCGGGAGATGCTTTTGAGGGCACCAGCACCAACATTTCGGGTTGAAAGCTCGTTAAGGGATTTTTTTAGATCGTCAGCCGGCCTGATAAGCCCGGCCAGACCTCGGGCTGTTGCCCATATTCCTGCAGCACCCCCTCCGAGCTTCCCCAGGGCGGCATCGGTGTTGGTGGAGAAGCTCTCAACGGATTTCTGCGCCTTCCCTAGCGGGGCGGAAAGGTTATTTTTGAGATTCAGTAAAAACGTTAACTCTTTCATCACCCGCGCTTTCCGTTGAATGCGAAGGCTACGCCCTCGGCTGTGCTGTTGACGCTTCGCTCATAAAAGTACTCTGCCAGCCAGCTGGCTCTCGCCAGATTCACCACGCCGTCTGGATCTTCGTCAGTATGGTCTGCGGGTGTCGGGAGAAAATGCCGGCGCAGGCAGACCAGCTGTTCAAACGTGCTGTTTCGAATATGCGCGGTCAGTCGCTCGATTTCTTTACCTCGATATCGACCGCCGGCGCATACTCATCGTTAATAGTCTGCGCAATCTGAAACGCTACGCCGGGGCGCATCAGCAGTGCATTGAGCGCCTCTCGGCTATCAGGGCATACAATTTTTTTCAGGTAATCCCCCACCACCCCAACAGCGTTTTTATCGCGAGCGGTAGCATTAATCAGCTGATTGTATGCCGTCAGGTTAGGTTCGAAATGGTAGTCATTACCCGCAATTGTCAGGGTGATAATGTGTTTTTCGCTCATTCAATGGTCTCTCTTCGTCTGATTTCTCGTACTAACTGGTTATGCCTGATCGCACAATCAGCATATTGACTGCGTAACAGGCGCAGCACCCGGTCAAAATCCCCGCCTGTATTACCGTTTAACCGGGGGAGGCTCTGCGGGCACTCCCTGGTCATGTTGGCCTGAAAGGGCACGCTCGGCAGCTGCACTGCTTTCATTGAACAACCGGACATACTCATCAGAAGCGCAGACATTGCTAAAGACCGGTTTAATAACCTCCCGGGTGAAGTGTTTCTCAACCGTGACATCATTTTTATGCAGCTCCTCAAGTCGCTTCTCGAGCTCATTAGCAGAGGCGACGGAAATATCCCTGATTAAGCGGTTTCTCTCCACCGCAGAGCCAAGCGTTGAACGCTCCAGCTGTCGCTCAATGGAGCTTTCAACCTGCCATGTAGCCGCACCACCAACAATCAGGCCAATTAGCAGGGATGGCAGCAGGTTTGAAATCCAGCCCTTAATCATCATTTCACCCCGTCATGCTCGAGACTAAAGTGATTACCGTCAGGCCGACTGAATCGCCCACCCCATGCGCCCCCTATCGATTCCCAGTACTCTCCGAGCGGGAGGTACGCCTCGCTATCAGTCTGGTAACGACCATCAGTAAAGAGGTTGAAATCAACAGCAAGACGCTGCGTGTGAAGGCTGTTGGCAATTCCCTTGCCCTTTGCAGCGTTTAATTTCGCCTGCTCGGGTGTGCGGTAGGCCTCACCAAATGTCAGTCCATAGCCAAGCTCATGCGCCTTTGCGATCAACTGACCGACCATGACAGTAAACTTTTGTTGCTTTTCACTGAGGGTCATCACTTTTTCCTCCACCGAAAAATGACCTGAACAGATGACGAACGCCGGTTTTGAGGGGCTTCTCCACAAAGGAATAACCCAGCACCGCAACGCCCGATGCAATACCAATAAGCGTGACGTCTTCCATCTCAGGCTTATGCGCACGGGCGGCCAGCACCGACAGCGACGCCAGAGCACCGAGCAGTAAACGCCCTATCAGCAGACGCGGTGTAAGCTCTTCATCGCTCGTCAACAGTCGATACAACTCACCCGCCACTCCGATAGTGATCAGAATCGCGATCAAGAGCTCACTGCTCACCCGTCACCCCACGATATTTCGAAGGTCACGCCCACCCAGAATGGGAACGCCATCGATGCGCACAAACTCCGTAGCGGTGACCAGATATTTAATTTTTTTGGTAGCCTTTTCCCCTCCCTTGGGATTCAGGTTTAGCGGCCCGGTCACAATTAATTTGCAGCCAAACGCCTCGACCTTGGTGCTCATATTGCCCACGTCGGCATAAAACAATACGTCCACGGGCTCAAGCTCCCGCCAGCTCCCGGCTGAGCGAGCATGCTCATTGAGCGTGGCGAAGTTTTTTTCATCAAACTCAAACTCACCCTCAGCTGAAACGTCACCCTTAACATAGCCATCAGGCACGCCACGGGACTGGGCTACAGCGGTGTTGTCGGTAATATCCAGGGTCACACTCTCAACGTGTACCTGGTCGGTACCAACCGTAATATCAAAGTCCATTCCCCCAATACGCTGAGTCATCTGTTAGTCCTCCAGTGTGCGGTCGAGGCCGATGTTGACCGTGATTTGTTTGGGGCTGCCGTAAGGGCGTGCCGTGATACCAATCACAACCTTTATTTTTGATGTCCAGGTGATAGTGATATCGCCATCTTTCGGAGCTTCGATCTCCCCGGGGAACGTCACGCCAGAAAGCTCCGTAGTGCGCGACATCTCGCGTAGCGTTTTGCCGAAATAGGTTTGATGTGACGCTATGCTTACGGGCGTGCTGTTAAGCCGGCGATCGGCAATCTTTGGGATAGCCTGCAGTCGAACCCGACGGGCGACTTTATCCATAATTCGCAGGTACTCGATCGCCTCGTAATCCCCCCCTTTTACCTCAAGCGTCAGGCCGTCAGACCAGTAGAGCCCCTCAAAGTCCGGGTACCACATAGGCACGCTATAACGCAGGTCGTGAAACGCCCGCAGGTAGGCGAGACTGAGCTCAGCACCATCCTTATCGACGGGTAACGGGATACCCATGCCAAGCAGCGCCCCAGTGGCCACGCGCGCAGGGCTGTCCGCAATGGTCACCGAGCGATTGCACAGACGACCCGACAACACCCCCGCCTCATTCCCCCACAGCGAGGGCACCAGTTGCACAGCGTTAGCTGCCAGGTCTTTCTGAAGCTCGTTTAGCTCCTCACGGTACCCTGCCCAGTCGAGCGGCTGCGCCATGCCCATCGGCCCCGCCACGGTGCAGATAAACCAGATGCGACGCCCGAGGCTGTTGATGATGCTCTCGCGGAGAGCTGAAAGGTCACCGATTAGCTGGCGGCCGTCAGCAATATCAGCGATATCACTGCAAATAAGCACACCTTCAAAGCCAGCCCGCTCAGCAGCGAGCTCGATAGCCCCTACCCAGTCGGGTGCCAGAGTGATGGTTTCGCCAGGATTTTGCGGATCCTCTTCGGTTTCTGGTTCAAGCATCAACGCGAACGCCAGCCAGTTCTGACCGCCATTAAGCTGGGCTGCGCGTACCTGCTCAAGCAAAGACGCATCAGCCAGCTCGAGGTCTTTATCGATATCCGATTGCGCCCCGAGGGCGATTAACGGGTTTTTGTCGCCAGTGTCACCAGACGCAAGACCGACAAACAGCATCACCTGCTCGACGCCTGTCACCTCGCCCTGAAAGTTATTAATCTGGTTAATGTCCACGGATGGCCATGTCATGAGCTTTTTCCTCTGATGTCCTGAGAATTCACATTCCAGCCGAAATCAATGCCCTGCAGCTGACGGGCGAGTATCTGGTTAAACTCCGCATCGCTGGCCCCAAGGAACGCGCGAGCCGGCAATACGATTTTCCAGGTGCTTTTGGCGGCTACACCGCTCATTTCACGGATAATGACCCCGGCCTGAGCCCTGCTGATATTCTTTTGGATCCAGATGCCTGAGGGGCGTTTCCAGCGCTTACCATTCCGGATCTTGTAGCCGAGCTCTTTTAACGCTCTGGCTTGCTGTCGGGTGGCCATCTTCCCGCCCTGGTCTTGTGGTGTCATACCAGACGCACGTGCAGTCATAGTGCCGCCTCTGGCGTGAATGTAACCAAGGGCACCGGCTGAAATGGATTTTCCACCCTTCGATCGCAGGTAAACCACCACAGCTTCCCGTGCCGGTATCTCTCGCACAGCCAGTAACTTAGGCAATCCTCGCAGCATTTTTTTGTTGCCACGCTTACGCGGTTCCCAGGGTGTCCCTCCCGGGTTCTGCTGCTGCCTCTGGTTCCGCTTTGAGGCGGCGATAATGCCGTACTTTGCAATGCGCCAGAGAAGACGCTGCCGCTTACGGGGAGGTAAATCTCGCTTTTTCAGCTCGCGGCGCAATTCAGCAATCTGCCGCCGGCTGATGCCCCCACTAATCCTTATTGCCATGATCAACCACCGCGCTGATGCCGAACTGCTCTGCTACCCAGATATCAGGGGTTTCCAGCCTCCAGCGCGTTCCGTCAAGCGGGATGTCGCCACCCGGGTCTTCAATGATGATTAACTCATCGGCGAGCTCGAGCGTGATCGTCACATCACCGCGCCCCTGCTGCTCGGTATCAAGCACGACCTCGAAAGAGGGATCGGGGAGCCCCAGCTCGTCAAACAGGGGGTTTGCTGACTCTTCAAGCCAGGCCAGTACCAGCGCGTGCAACATCGCCGGCGGATACTCGCGGTATGGGTAGGCCTCCCAGGTAAGCTCGATATCCTGCCTGGCGATACCGAGACGGCGGAAACCATTCCCCAGGTTTTTCTGCGTGGGTATCAGTTGCCCGCCGAGAGATTCCGAAGCAAAGAACCCCTGTATGCGTGCCGGCACCGTCTTCATCAGGTAGGTTGTCAGGCTCTCAATTTGGCCACTCATATTTTGTACACTCCCACACGGCCATAGCCTTTCATGTTGCGCATTACGAGCGCGGCCTCTGCAAGCAGGCTTTCCCGGGTATCCTCCCCTTCCTGACCGGGGTGGGTATTGCGCCGTCCGATGGTCTGGAATTCGCCCATTAAGTCAGCCTTGGCCCGCGCATAAACGGCGATTTTGTATTGTGCTGTAAGGGCATTCTCACCCTCCGCACTCGGCCCGGGCACGTCCACAGCCGCGGCGTAGCCCTTACCTTTATTTCTGGCCACCACATCGACAAGCGCGTCATTGGCCTCCTGGATAGCAGCCAGAAGCGCGATTAACATCACGCCCGGATCCATATTTACCGGCAACGCTCGCTGCTGCTGGAACTCAGCGAGATTCAGGTCCGGCCAGAAAGCTTCTCCGTTTGTTACCGGGATGTTCTGGTAGTCGACAGGCCGACCACTAAACGGCAGTTTGCTGTAAGTCATTACAGGCACTCCAGAATGAGAAAGCGGGCTGACCGGTTTCCTCGGCACGAAAAGCTCCTCAGAGCTCATCACCTCCACCGCGCCCGCTCTGCCGGGGGCAGTCGTTATTCGCGACTCAGGGCGCGAATGCGTGCAGTCACCTTGTCAAGCAAGGTACCCACACCCGCTTTTTTGCTGGTTGAGCTGGCTTTCTGCAGTAGCTCCTGCACGCGCTCGAGCAGGTCAAGATTGCTAAAAGCTGTCGGTTTAGCCTGCAGCCCATCCTCACCGCGTAGCGCGAGCTGCGCGGCCAGTTTGTAATATTTGGCGGTGATCTCTTCATGCAGCTGCCAGGATTCAGTCACGAGCTGGTAAACGCGAGAAAAGTACGGCTCAACGCTTCGACCAGCCGCATACTCCTGCTCCGCCCATTCGCGCACGGTATCGGCTGCGAACGCCCCCATGGAGCTGGCGAAATTCTCCGGCATGGGCTGCTGCTGCTCGATAGCAATTAGCGCGTAGTCAATGCCGGCATCGAAATCGTTGATGTCGAATAGCCAGATGGCGCACCATACGAGCGGCGGGAACGGATGGACATCACCAGCTCCAAGATACCGTTCAACCTGAGGCAACCACTTCGGCAGCAGAATGTCGCGTTTCATTTCGGCGCGTTGCGAATATGACTCACACTGCTCGCTGAGCATGCGACGATCGAGTTCAAGGTCACATTCTGCAGCGCGTTTGTCCTGGGCTGAGCTGCTAAGCAGCTCGTTGTTGCGCAGCTTTTTGAGCGCCAGCTGGTTGCGTCGCCAGCGTTGAGCCGGGGTAATCATGAGTTACGCTCCACCAGGTTCGGTTTCTTCTTCCGGGGTTTTGATGTTGTCGAATGCCGCATAAATCTCATCGTGTTCGACGGCGTAACCTTCCATGCGGAGATAGTTATTTTCAAAGCGCTTACGGTCATCAACCCACTCAGCTTTGCGCTGGCCAGTTCCCACCTGGTTATACAGATGCAGGTTCCACAGAGGGGTAACAATAAGACGCCCCTCAGGCATAAATGGCGGGGTATAGGCCTTCATGCCGGCAATTTCACGGTTAATCAGCTGCGCCGCGAATTTTTCTGACGGGCGATCGATACGGTTCATCATGCTTGTCGTATCGGCAGCGATGAGATCAGGCGATACCAGCACAACGAGATCGGGGTGATTTCGGAACGGTTCGGCGATCTGGGTATACCTCAAATCAGATGCAGCAGCATCCAGAGAGACGAAATCCGCACCGGTACCGACACGATCAAGAATCACTTCATCGGAGACAATCTGCTCCGGTGAGCGCACCTTCACAATCTGATGCCAGCCGATGTTGACGTCTTCACCGTTCGGATTGGCTTCCGGGTCGGTAGTTTCGGCGACCTCGACCCCGTTAAAGCCGACTCGCAGGATATCGAGGGCGAAAGAACGGTTGCTGAACTCCTGGATCTGACTGAAGAATTCCCCTTCCTCTCCGGCGTTGGCCCACGATGTCAGGGTTTCATAATCAAGATATGAGCCCGAGTCAGTCTCGGCCAGAGAATAGGTATTCCCCGTATTGCCCATCTTGCGCGAGAAACGACCATCTTTTTTACGCCCGGTGAATAATCCGGGGTTTCCAGTAGCAACCACCTGCCCGGTCAGATTCCTCACCTGCATGGTATTGATAAGGGTCAGAAATTCTTCGCTGTGCAGAATGGCTTTACGCAGCTTGGTATCCATCGGCGGCGTAATAGAGAAAAACTGCTTCGTAGATTTGGCCCCGTAGGACTTCGCCAGCTGCACGGTAAAGTTATGCAGCATGACCTGAGCTTCATGAGAAAGCATACTTATTGCTCCTTAATTCTGTATGTAGCCTGTTACAGCAGCTCAATCTCTTTGTCTGAGCCGCCCGGAGCATTACCAGGTAAGCGAGTGCCACCTTTAGCTGCAGCGGCGCTAAACACTTCAATCAGCTTGTCGAGTTTCTTCTCCACCCCGGAGCTACTTTGGCGCTGTTTGCGAGAGGCGCTAAAATCACGCTGAGCATGACGGCGACGCACTGAGAAGCGGGAGCTACCAGCAGTAAAGGCTTTCAGCTTTTCGGCCAGCTCATCGCGACGAGCACTGAATTCCTCAGCGATTACCTCATCCTCCGGGTTGCTGGCCACATCGTCAGCCAGCTCTGCTACCTGCTCAGCGATAATGGCGATCTCTTCCGCCTGATCGCGCACCTCTTCTGCAGCCTCTCCCGCGTCATTCGTGGTGTTACCCTTCGCGGCATCACGCATTTCATTGATTGCCTGCATCATCTGCTGCAGTAGCTGTTTAAGTTCATCCATTTTTGCGGTGTCCTCATTGGGTTCGGTGGATGGTTCAGGGGCAAAACTCCGCGAGGTCTTGCCCGCGAAAATCCGATCAATTAGTCCGGGTTGTTTCTCCGGAACCAGTTGCCCCAGAGAGAATTCATGTGATTGGGTGTAACGGATGCGGCTGTTTTTCGCGCTGAATTTCAACATATCCGTGCCAACGCTTGCCGGAATATCCGTAACTGCGACAGCCTGCAGGTAATAAAAACCTTTATTCTGGAAGTCATCCTAGAATTCACATGAGGTGAATAATTTTTGAGACTGCTTATTCGCCTCAATTAAAAATTGGTTTGGTGCAAAGCGAGCATAGAGTTTTAAATCATCACCAACGCGCTCGGTCTTTAAATCTCTTATCATCCCGTAATTAGGCGTGAAAAATTCACGCTCACGGAAATCCTCGGTATGGTGAGGCCATACCATTGCGGTATAGAAATTTGTATCGTAATGCTCGGCTGCTTCCAGCAGCCAGCGCTCTTCGATTGCCCGCCCATCAATGGCAGTCCCTGCGGTGCAAATACAAATCCAGTCTGAAATTAATTGACCCGGCATGCTATGGCTCCTGAAAGTATGTCAGGAGTATTTATCATTTAAATTAACGACGCATTAAATTTGGTTCTGATAAATTTGGATATATGCTGTTAGCCAACCTTACCCCTAAATAATTTCGTCTTTATATATTCAATAAGCCACATAATAGCTGCATGGCTAAATATACTGACGAAATCAAGTTTGCTGCACGCTCTCTTTATGTGCGAAGAATGACGCCAAAAGAGATCGCGAGCGAGCTGCAGATACCTCCGAGAACGATTTATAACTGGGCTGAAAAGCATCAGTGGGCAAGTCTCATCGCTCACGACTCCATTGAGGAGGCAATCTCAAGGCGGGTCGCGATTCTAAGTGATCGTAACAATAAGACCGCTCTCGAGCTGGAGGAGATGCGCGATCTGATCGCGCAGCACGTCAAACTCATCGGTCAGCGCAACAAGCACACCGAGCGAATGGCTGAGATTCACGCAGCTGCACAAAGAACGGCCAACGGCGAGCAGCTGCACGACGGCAATAAAAAGAAGAAGCGCTACCGCAAAAATGATGTGTCTGAGCTGACGGCGGAACAACTTGATGCCTGGGCGCAAGAGCACTTATTCGAATACCAGCTCTATTGCCGCGACCATAAATATGAAGACTGGCGATTTATTCTCAAATCCCGCCAGATAGGCATGACGTTCTATTTCGCTTTTGAGGCCTTTGAAGACGCAGTGCTTACTGGTGAGCACCAGGTCTTTTTCTCAGCGTCAAAAGCGCAGGCGGAAATTTTCAAGCAGTACATTTTTGAGATTGCTGAGCAGCACTTCGGCGTCACCCTTACAGGTGCCGGCAGCAAAATAAGACTAAGCAATGGCGCGGTACTCCGCTTCCTCTCCACGAACTCCAGTACAGCGCAGGGCTTCAACGGCCACCTCTATGGTGATGAGGTTTTCTGGATCCCGCGTTTCAAGAAGCTGCATGACGTTGCCAGCGCCATGACCACGCAGACTCGCTTCCGGACAACCTATTTCTCAACACCAAGCGCAAAAACACACGAGGCGTATGAGGTCTGGACGGGTGAGCACTGGAAAGATGGGGATCCGAAGCGTAAGGCCATCCCGTTCCCGACCGATAAGGCGCTGCAGGAAAGCGGTCAGAGCTGCCCTGATACCATCTGGCGCTACGTTATCACCATGGATATGGCCATCGCCGGCGGGCTCGATAAGCTGGTTAACATCGACAGGCTGCGCAATCGCTACAACGAAACCACATACAACATGCTTTACATGTGCGTATTCGTTGACAGCAAAGATGCTGTTTTCCGCTTTTCCGAACTGCAGCGGTGTGCTGTGGATGCCTCACGCTGGAGTGATTACGATCCGACAGCGGCGCGGCCATTTGGCGATCGCGAGGTCTGGGCCGGGTTCGACCCCGCCCGCACTGGTGACAACTCCACTTTCGTTCTGATTGCACCGCCGCTGTATAAGGTCGAGCGCTTCCGGTTGCTCGCAGTATATCACTGGCAAGGGCTCAGCTTCTCCCATCAGGCAAAGCAGATTCAACAGTTAATGAAGCGCTTCAATATCACCCACATCGGCATTGATATCACAGGTATCGGGCGCGGGGTCTATGAGCTGGTCTCGAAATTTGCCCCTCGTGAGGCGATGCCAATTCATTACAGCCTCGAAGCCAAAACCCGCCTGGTGCTTAAGATGATTGACACAATTGAGCGCAACCGCATCGAGTGGAGCAAGGATGCTATTGACGAGGTGAGTCGGGAGCGCGCGGAGATAATCCCGAGCTTTATGGCCATCAGAAGGGTAACAACAAAAAGCGGCGGTGCAATGACCTTTGTTGCTGAGCGATCGGAGAAAACCGGTCACGCCGATATCTTTTTCGCTGGCGCACACGCCATGATAAACGAGCCGTTTGACCATGAATTTGAGCGCTCATCCACCTGGGCTTTCGGGAAAAAAGCAGCATGAGTAAACGCAGAAAACGAAGCAGAAAGAAATCGCCGGCAACAACACAAAACCTCTCTTTGGCGCGCAGCAGTGTGATCACCTTCGGCGAGCCCGAGCCGCTCCTCACAACGGGCACGGATTACTATAAAATCTGGTACGACAACGAAGCTGAGCACTGGCGGCTTCCTATTGACCGTGTAGCACTCAGTCAGCTGGTCAATATGAATGCACAGCATGGCGGTATTATGTATGCCCGCCGCAATATGTTCACATCGAGCTACCTCGGTGGTGGCCTGGATCATGATCAGATTGAGGCCGGCATTTTTGACTATCTGCTGTGCGGTGACCTGGCCATTCTTAAGGTTAGAAATTGCTTCGGGGTGGTCGTTGACCTGTACCCCTTGCCCTCACTCTACGTTCGCCGGCGTAAGTCAGGTGACTTTGTTGTTCTCCAGGAGGGTGAGCCGCTTATCTACTCTGAGGATGACATCATTTTCATCCGCTCCCATGACCCGCTGCAGCAGGTCTACGGCCTCCCTGACTATATCGGCGGCATTCACTCTGCTCTGCTGAATTCAGAGGCTACTATCTTCCGCCGGCGCTACTACCACAACGGCGCGCATATGGGGTTCATTCTTTACACCAATGACCCAAACATTACTGCAGAAGTGGAAGAGGAGATTAAAAAGAAGATTGAAGCCTCTAAAGGTGTCGGTAACTTCTCTAATCTCTACGTCAATATCCCGCGCGGAAATCCCGAAGGGGTAAAGCTCATCAATATCGGCGAGACATCAGCGAAGGACGAGTTTTCGAACGTCAAAAACATCTCGGCTCAGGATGTGCTGACGGCGCACCGCTTCCCTGCCGGGATTGCAGGTATCATCCCCCAAAACGCTGCAGGGCTCGGCGACCCGATTAAAACGGAATCCACATACCGGAAAAATGAAACGGTACCGCTGCAACGCAAATTTATCAGGGCAGTGAATGACGATCCGGAGGTGCCCTACCACCTTCACTTACGCTTTGACTTCGAGGAAAAAGGCGAATAATGCAACGAAACGCGCTAAAATTGTGGGATTATCTGAGCAGAGTCACTGGAGCTAAAAATATGCGCGTTTTGAAGTTATTTTGCCCCGAGTGCAATTCACCTGCTGTAATACGCCGTTCGGTGCCGAAGGACTCAAAGTTCTCCGACTTATACTGCGCATGCAAAAACGTCGAGTGTGGCCATACTTACGTGCTTGAACTCACTTTCGCCCGGGTACTCAGCCCCAGCGCACTGGCAGGAGATCGTCTGGTTAAAGAGCTGGTAGGCCAGCTCACTCCCGAACAGCGGCAATTTGCCCTCGACTTACTTCAATCCAGTTAATAAAAAACCCCGCATTTGCGGGGTTTTTCTTACTCAATCACCAGGTGGACTTTTTTGCCGATGGTGCTGGCCATCCCGACCAGCGAATCAAGCGTAAACTTCTCGGTCTTCTTGTTCACCACATCAGAAACCCGGGGGCGAGAGACATGCATGATACGAGCAGCGGCCTCCTGCTTATGCCCAGTCTGCTTCATCCATTGGGTGATAGCCCCCATGATCTCGATTTTCATTTCAACTGTTCTGGCAATCTCAGCGTCAGATTGAGCTTTGAGTGCGGCAGCTTCTTTAGGCTCGAATCCGAGATCGGCGAAAATGTTCCCCCCTGCCGGGGTGATATGACGTGATTTAGTGTCAATTTTGTCGGTCATTTTTTACTCCTGCGCTCAGCTACAACGGCTTTGTAACGCTCTTTAATAGTTGATACATCTTTTGGGCTGGTCTGCTCAGTTTTTTTATTGAAAGCATGGAGCACGTAAACCGCCTCTTCAAACTTTGCTACATAGACAACGCGATACTCGCCATCCTCACCTGTTAGCCTGATCTCAATCACTCCAGGCCCCCAGTTACTAACAGGCTTCCAGTCAGTTGGCGTCTGGCCACTCTGAACCTTGCCTAACTCAAACCCAGCGTCTCGCCTCACATCCTCAGGAAAGCCCTTTAAATCGTCTAAAGATGATCCACGCCAGTCGATACCTTTTTCAGCCATCCTTGTAGCTCTCTTTATGTTATTTTTGTATAAAATTCTATACGGTTTTGCGTCAAACGCAAGCCATCATTAATTGAAAAAAGGCGCTATATAGCGTCTTGTCCTCTTACTTAATCTGTTTACGGGCAGACTGCAGCTCTTCAAGCCATTGCTCTGAATCCTCCCTGAACTGAACGGCCAACTCTTTCCACGTTACAGGCCAGAGTGGGCCGCAACCATTCGGGCACGGTTCTGTTTTACTATCACCTGCAGTAATAGTTCCCGCACTCATACTGATATTGTTTTTGGTCAGGACGAACCCACACCCAGCACAGCGCATTACTCCTGGAGCAATGACGGCTGATGACAGCTCAGCGTTGCGACGCTGCAAAAGGTCGCTGCCTTTCTCTGCGTTTTCGCAGCGTTTCCGCCAAACGCTTATTTCCCGGTTTTTATCTTCCAGCTCATCCAGCAGCGCCAGCACATCGGGGTCACTTTCATCGGCGACTGTCACACGTGAACGAGCGTAATGGTCATCCGCGAAGTCTCTGCCGTCAGCAAATTTGTAACCCTCACCATCTTTGTCGATGCGGCCAGTACATCCGTATACAACACCTCCAGCACCGGCACGCTGGATTGTCATTACAGAACCACAGATGTGGCACTTCGGCGCGGGCTTCTCAGAGTAGCGATTACGCAGCGCCTGTTTGTCGATGTTGCTCATTGGGCGGCCTCCTGCTTAACGAATGACAGGCCATCTTTGATAAATGCGTGATATTTTTTACCCGTTAACGCAGACTCAGCAACAGGAGTGAGCGGAAGAAGAGCGGTAATAACCTTCAAAAACTCCTCAAAACCGATATCAAATTTCTCGTAACAAAGCTCGTCAAAATCAAAATCGTTATTTCGCTGCTCATCGGTGATGTCATACATCGCACTCAATAACTCTTCAACATCAAAATAATTAATGCTCATTTAACGGCTCCTTCATCGTTGTAAGTGGCTGGCATAACAGTTGAAATCATATTTACTTCTCCTTTTTAGTTGATTCTCTTTTCTTAAATATCCAGCAACGGAATGTTTCCGGCATTCTCTGTATCTTCCCTTTTCCACGATTATGGAGTTCACTCACCGCGCTGCGCGTAGTTTTTGTTTCCATGAAGCGACGTTCATTACCGCTCCTGAGCAACTTTTTAATCTCAGATAGCGTGAACGGTATTCGCTGCCTGTGGGTAGCTGCAACCTCTTCCAGATGGTTAAAGTTGACAGCAATTTCCCCCTCATCTGCTGAATGATTGACGCCATAAGGGGCAAGACCATCGAGGTAATCAAACAACTCCCAAAACTCCTGCACCAAAGGATGATCTTGTTTAATAGCCTGACAGCGTTCCTCAGCCAGACTGATAATGGCCTTTCTGGTCTTATCCAGTCGTTCAGCATCTATCGGGACAACCAGAGCAAGAGCGTCCAGCAGGCCAACCATTTGCGCATGGTTCTTGGCAATACGGATGTGGCGTATATTGGGGTGAGACTCCAGCTCATTACGTGTACGTTCATAGCCCTGCCCAAATACCTCCATGATTTCTTTTTCGCGCATAGCTGCGAGTAAGGTGAAACCAGAGACACGGGAGACTGGCATCTGTTCAAGACGCTCAGCGGCATAGCGTGTCTGAATAGACTGGCCACGCTTATCGGTATAGAGGTGAATAATTCGCTCCAGAATGGCCTTACTGCCATCCACGCTGGCATTTTGAGCAATCACGATACTTCCACCAAAAGGCTGCTCATTTGTCTCGTTGTTATTAGCCTTAATCCCCGTAGAACGTGGTGCACGTCCGTTATAGAGTTTTTTCAATTCTTCCCAGTCAAAAGCACGTTGCTTGGCATTCTCCGAGGTACGATCACCTTCGATTAGCACGACTGGCAGGTTACCGACCTGCGAAAAATTACGGCTACGCGCTGCAGGCGTAGAGTTTGACGGATCGAAGCCTTCGTAATCTTCGCGGCCTGCAAGCTTCCATAGAAACTCAATTAGGGTTGATTTGCCGGTGCCAGGTTCGCCTACTATTTCCAGTAGTGGATAAGATTTGTCGCGATCGCGGATTTGTCCGGCAAATAGTGAGCCCAGCCAGAACGACAGAGCCACATACCCTTTCTCGCCAAATGCGGTCCAGAGGTCATCAACCCAGTCTGTCGTAAATTCATTAAGCTTTGGATTAAGGTCCAGCACCGGCGATAAACTCAGACTTTTCACGCTAACTCTGTTGATGTCGAAGTAATCCTCATCGTTCATTTCGTATAGCCTGCCGTCACTGACGGCCACACGGTTGAATATCCAGGCCGCATAGTCTTTGTTGTAACCAATGAAATTCTGCGTCTCGACAGTTTTGATACCTGGAAGACGCATCTGCGTGAATTTATCCAGTTGCTTTGTACTGCCGGTATAGACCGCGCCCTTGGCGATATGCAGAAGACGCTTTTTGAACTCTGCTGAGCTGGTTAGTTGGCTGGAGGTAAACGTATTTCTGACGGACGTTCCATCGGGCATACTGACCTTAACGTAATACCAGGCCTCGTCCGTGGGTTTGAACTCCTGAAAGTACAGTGGGGTCAGCCAGCAATTCGCTATTTCCGTAACGCACCCGGACTCTTTCACCGCACGTTCTTTGGCTTCCCACTCCTGTATGACTTCAGATCCAGTATGAGTAATACGCTCCAGTGCGCGGGAATATCTGTCCAGATCCAGCTCAAACCAGAACATGCGGGAGTTGTGCTCAAAATAAAACGAATGCCACTCGTTATGCTGATGCATGAGCAGCGCTTTCTCAGTCGGGCTTTTGGCTAGGAGGAGATCGCCATAATAGCGATAATTTTTGATGTCCGACTTGCTGAACCGCCCCTGCAAAAGCAGGTCATTCCAGTCCCTCGCTTTCGCTGATTTCACTGGTTGAGCAGCCCGAACTTTCCAGCCAGCATCCTTGCTCCGGGCAGCAAAGGTCAAAGTGTGCTTTGTGCCAGCCCTGTCACCATCAAACGCCCATACCAGACGTGGACGAGGCTTCTCGCCCAGCTCTTTCGCCAGGGTATCAAGCGCCGCCAGCGGGTAGTTGCTGCTGCTTAGCGTCGCCACGGCGGGTAAACCCGCCTGGCACAGACTCAGCGCGTTGAAGATACCCTCTGTGATCCAGATTTCATTCACTTCCAGCAGGTTCACAGACGGCGGTACCCACCAGTGGCCAACGTAGCTTCCCCTGATGTTCGCTTTCTGCTTACCGAAGCGCTGTGGCTGGTCAATGATGCGCTCCCACATCGCACCACAGGCCAGCTTAAATCTGACCGTTGCCGATCCCATGCCCTCTTTGGCAAACGCGCCCTGAGTAAAGCAGCCTTTCAGCGGTTCGGTATCCAGCCCCCGCGCCTCACGCAGATACGCCTCAGCGGCGGCGTGTGGGGTTTCGGGGGTGTCCTGATACCGCTTAGACCAGTCCTCAAAGATTTCCGGATACTGCTCTTTAACAACGACCTGATGGCCACAGTTGTTTTCGCGGCCACACTTCAGGATCCAGGGCTTTTCTGAGCTGGTGAATAATTCGCGTTTATGGCATTTAGGGCACAGGCCCTGCTGCAAATATTTGTCCCGTTCCTTGAATTCAAAATCCTGAATGAGTCGGCGCACAACGTCCTGCTGAATTGTGGCATTCATAATTAATCCAGATGTAGAAATGTGTGAAAGGCAAAAAACTATATTCGGTATTGTTTGTTATATCGCTCATGCGTCATTAATTCCCAGTGCCGCCCCTTATCTTTACTCAGCAATCGCCAGCGATAAGAAACATGCACAGAAAAATAATGATGTGGCTTTACTACCTGATATATTTTTTTCCCGCTGTAGTATTCCGTCAGTACAGAGAACGCCTTGCACATGACACTATCACTTGCATGAGAGGTCACTGTCAGCATAGTTATTTCACACTGGCTATTTTAACGAGATACATCCAGACATAAGAAACAATTTTAGCCTGATGAATGGCATCATGTAGGGCGTGATGTTTAACACCTTCGAACTGGAT
The DNA here is from genome assembly GCF_003965585.1 of Enterobacter sp. WCHEn045836. Taxonomy (NCBI): domain Bacteria; kingdom Pseudomonadati; phylum Pseudomonadota; class Gammaproteobacteria; order Enterobacterales; family Enterobacteriaceae; genus Enterobacter; species Enterobacter sp. WCHEn045836. Next base: position 76,075 of record NZ_RXPT01000019.1, on the reverse strand, counting down.
AATATTATGAACGTTAAGACCCATACTTTTTGACAACGCAACCATGGTTCTGACGTCCCTGTCATTCCAGAAGAACCAAATGGGTTCAATAAACCCACATTTTTCTGCCGCATTGCGGAGGATAACATTGTCGAACGCAGGGCCATTCCCCCACACCTGAAGGCGTGACGGATTAGAGTTCTGGTTGATGAACTCGTCCAGACAGGACATAGCCAAAGGCAAATCAAGGCAATCTGTGTTAAGCAATTCGCTGCGTGCCTCTGCGTCCTGACGCATCCACCAACGTACAGTATCAGCCCCCATTGTGAGACCATGCTCCACGCAGCTGTCCAGGCTTACGCGCTGATAAAACTGCTCGCCCATTTCGCCGGTTTCCGGATTGAAAAATACAGCGCCAATAGAAGTAATGGCCGCAGTAGGTTTGTTATCCATAGTTTCGAGGTCAATCATTAAATGTTCCATTTCAGTTCCTTAACGTTGAGAGGCTGCTACAGGTTTAAGATGTGAGTTATTACTTTTTAATGCTGAAGTCGCGAGCGACATAAGCCCGGAAATATTATTTTCATTTGGTATATTCCCACCAAACACCATAAGTGTGATTTTGTGAAGCTCTTCAAAATCATCACTGTCATTATTAAAACGTGCAGTAGAAGTAATTCCTTCTAGACATTTAGCTAATTGAATATTCAGTTCCATCAGCTGCAATCCGTCGCTATGGACAGAGAATGTTTCTTTATCTATAGCGTTTGCCTGAGCATGATAATTTTGCAACAGGCTGCGTATGAGAGTGGCGTATTTAGTTTTCATGATAAAACCCAATGATATTTAGTTTACTAACGAGCACTTTTATCTGTCGTGAATAAACGGTTCTTCCAGTCATGCCATTCAGGCGGTGCAATCTGAGCCAAATGTGCTGCATATGCATCCCACTCTCCCCGATGAATATAAATCTCCCCACCTTTCTTCGATGGGTTTAAAGGGTCTTTCATTCGGATCACCGGCAATTTTCCAGCCATAGCCATTTTGCGAATCGCGGCAGGCGTTTTGCCTATATATGACGCAAAAAGCTCTGGCGTTATCAGGTCTGAAAGTGCGTTTTCTGCTGGCTCCTTCATCTGTGGTATCCTCCGTTAGTTTGGGTTCCTGGGGCGCTTTAAGGCGTCCTAGGGTTTATCTATCAAGGTTGTAACGCTACAACCAAAGAATAGTCGTAAGGTTAGCACCATGTCAAGAAATTATGCTGAGAAGCTCCGCCTAATAAGGAAAGCTGAAGGATTAACTCAGGCCACATTTGCAGAACTAACGGGGATATCTATTAGCACAATAAAATCGTATGAAACTGGGCATCAAACCGCGAGGGCAGAGACGGTTGAAAAAGTAATAAGCACTCAACCTTTTGAAAAATACACACTTTGGCTCATGACAGATAAAACAGCACCAATTGCGGGGCAGGTATCCCCGACTCTCTCCCCTGATGGGCACGACAACACAACCTCACCCCGTTCCACCCGGAAAACTGGTTAAATATCTGGTTTTTCTATGCGTTAGCGCAAAATTTACATAATGATTCATACATCGGAGGGCTTCGCTATGTCGATTAAGAAGCTTGATGATGGTCGTTTTGAAGTGGACGTTAGACCGCGCGGAACTTCAGGAAGAAGGATCCGACGCAAATTTGACAGGAAGGCGGAAGCACAGGCGTACGAGCGGTACGTACTGACAAACTTTCACGATAAAGAATGGCAGGACAAACCTGCGGACAGAAGACTTGTTTCAGAGTTGATTTCGTTATGGTGGAGCTACCACGGGAAGAACCACAATTACGGCGATTCATACAGAAAACGCCTGGAAAAAATCAATCGTGAAATGGGTGAACCGCGCGTGTACGAGCTGACCCGCAACTTTTTGATGAAGTATCGCGCTGACAGGTTACATAGCGGAGTATCAGCTGGAACGGCTAACAGAGATTTCTGCGTTATATCCAGCATGTTTACACTCCTGATTGATATGGAAGAGTTCCATCACGATAACCCCTTCCATAACGTACGCAAGCTACGGCTGGAAAATACAGAAATGGCCTTTCTGTCAGAAGAGGAAACACAAGCGCTTCTGAGTTCCAGTGAACTTACCGATGATGATCGCCGTGTTGTTGTTCTTAGCCTCAACACCGGGGCAAGGTGGGGAGAGGCCAGCAAGCTGGATGGCAGGAATGTGATCAAGAACAGAGTTAACTTTGTGAAGACAAAAACCGGACCAGCCCGCACCGTTCCGATATCTCAGGAAGTTGCCGATTACATTCTGACACGGAAATCCGGGAAGCTGTTTGATACGAGTTATGACCGCGTGCGCAAGGTGCTGCGTAAAATTAAGCCAGACCTGCCGAAAGGCCAGGCTGTTCATGTTTTTCGCCACACGTTTGCCACCCACTTCATGATTAATGGCGGCAACATAATCACTCTGCAAAGGATTCTGGGGCATACAAAAATTGAACAGACAATGGTATATGCGCACTTTGCGCCCGACTATCTGACTGATGCCATACGCTTTAACCCTATGCGTGGGCGCGTCCACATAATGTCCACCGACTAGGTCATTTTAGGGTGTATTAGGCACTATAAGGCGCTCGTAACGTATTGATCCTACGTTGAGCGCCTTATCTGACAGCCCCTTTTAACGCACCTTCGGGCGCGTTTTTTATTGACAGGGTGAAAACAGTACAGGTACTTTAAGGTTATCAACCACAGGATGATTTCATGAAACTGACGCCGTTCTTCTTCGCATTCTTTTTTACCTTCCCCTGAACGGGAGGCGTTTCGTCGTGTGATAAAGAATGCGAAGACGAACAAAAAGGCCTCCCACTCCGGGAGGCCTTTTTTATTGATAACGATAAAACGAGACAGACAACACTATGACACCGGAAAACCCGTTACTGGATTTGCGAGTAAAAATCAGCGCACTGGATGAAAAATTACTGGCACTTCTGGCTGAACGCCGCGCGCTCGCCATCGAAGTGGGTAAAGCCAAACTGGACTCGCATCGTCCGGTACGTGATATTGACCGCGAACGCGATCTGCTGGAACGTCTGATTCAACTCGGTAAAGCACATCACCTTGATGCTCATTACATCACCCGTTTGTTCCAGCTCATCATCGAAGATTCCGTTCTGACCCAGCAAGCGCTTTTGCAGCAGCATCTGAATAAAACCAACCCGCACTCTGCCCGCATCGCGTTTCTTGGCCCTAAAGGCTCTTATTCCCATCTGGCTGCCCGCCAGTACGCTGCACGCCATTTTGAAGAGTTTATTGAAAGCGGCTGTGCGAAGTTCGCCGATATTTTCAATCAGGTGGAAACCGGTCAGGCGGATTACGCCGTCGTACCGATTGAAAACACCAGCTCCGGTGCCATTAACGACGTCTACGATTTGCTGCAACACACCAGCCTGTCGCTGGTGGGTGAGCTGACGATCCCTATCGATCACTGCGTGCTGGTCTCTGGCTCTACCGATTTGAGCACCATCGAGACGGTCTACAGCCATCCGCAGCCATTCCAGCAGTGCAGCCAGTTCCTGAATCACTACCCGAACTGGAAAATTGAGTACACCGAAAGCACCTCAGCGGCGATGGAAAAAGTCGCCCAGGCGAACTCCCCTACTGTCGCGGCGCTGGGCAGCGAAGCGGGCGGTGCGCTGTATGGTCTTCAGGTTCTGGAACGCAATCTGGCAAACCAGACGCAAAACATCACCCGCTTCATCGTACTGGCGCGTAAAGCCATCAATGTCTCTGATCAGGTGCCAGCCAAAACCACCCTGTTGATGGCAACCGGGCAGCAGGCAGGGGCGCTGGTTGAAGCGCTACTGGTACTGCGTAACCACAATCTGATCATGACCCGCCTTGAATCACGCCCGATTCACGGCAATCCGTGGGAAGAGATGTTCTATCTCGACATTCAGGCCAACCTGGAATCGCCATCCATGCAGAAAGCCCTGCGTGAACTGGGTGAAATCACCCGTTCAATGAAAGTGCTGGGCTGTTATCCGAGCGAAAACGTGGTTCCTGTCGACCCGGCCTAACGTTCGATAAAGCGGCTTTTCTTCATCCCTGCCACATTCACCGGCAGGGTGAAGATAGCGCCGGAGAGCGGATACTTCGCCACCTCCTCCGCATCCATATTTTCCCGCGTGGTGGTAATAAACAGTGTTTTCATATCATCGCCGCCAAAACAGACCATCGTCGGGCAACGTACCGGCATGCGGTACTCTTCCAGTTGCTCCCCTTGCGGAGAAAAACGCGCAATACGCCAGCCGTCAAACAGCGCACTCCAGTAGCAGCCTTCCACATCCATCGCGGCACCGTCCGGTATCCCTTCGCCGTCTTTAAACTGGCGGAATACCTCACGTTTACCGGGTTCCCCCTGCTCATCCAGCGGGGTACGGTAGATAACGCCGTTTGGTGTATCAGAAGTAAACATCCACCGATGGTCGGGGCTGAATGCCAGACCATTGTGGCCATGAATGTCGCACTGGATAACTTTTGGCGTCAAATCGTTATCAATGCGCATCAACAGCGCCCCGTTGTAATCACCCGGCGCCCAGAAGGTACCGGCGTAAAACCGGCCCCTATGATCGGTTCCCCCGTCATTGAAACGCGCAAGCTGCGGATTCGACGGGTTATCACAGACTTTACGCTGCAGCAGACCGTGTTTATCGGAAAGCCAGATGCCGCTTCGCATCGCGACGATAAAACCGCCGCGTTCGCGCAGGGCGAAACACCCCACCTCTTCATGGAAAGAGAGCACGGTGTGTTCCGCCGTGGGTAAATGATAACGGTGGATCTCACCTTCAAGAATATCCGCCCAGTAAAGCGCATTTTCCTCTGCACTCCACGTCGGGCATTCGGGCAGATGCCCGGTGTAGTTCAACAGCAGCTGCGGTTCGGCCATGACAGTTCCCCAAAATGAAAAAAGCCAGCAATGCTGGCTTTCAGTATATACATCATCGCATTACTGGCGACTGTCATTTGCCTGACGCAACAGCGTGCGGCTCTCGCTCTGGAAACGTTGTGCGTAATCGCCAAACCAGTGCTCAACCTTACGGAAACTGTCGATAAACGCCTGCTTGTCTCCGTGTTCCAGCAGCGTGATGGCTTCGCCAAATCGCTGGTAGTAACGCTTAATCAGGGCCAGGTTGTTCTCAGACGACATAATAATGTCGGCGTAAAGCTGGGGATCCTGAGCAAACAGACGCCCGACCATCGCCAGCTCCAGACGATAGATTGGCGAAGAGAGTGCCAGTAACTGCTCAAGCTGCACATTCTCTTCCGCCAGATGCAGCCCATAGGCAAAGGTTGCAAAGTGGCGCAGCGCCTGAATGAACGCCATGTTCTGATCGTGTTCAACCGCGCTGATGCGGTGCAGCCGCGCGCCCCAAACCTGAATCTGTTCCAGGAACCACTGATAGGCTTCCGGCTGACGACCATCACAGTAGACCACCACCTGTTTCGCCAGGCTGCCGCTGTCCGGGCCAAACATAGGATGCAGCCCCAACACCGGCCCTGTGTGCGCGGCAAGCATTGCCTGCAGCGGGCCATTTTTCACGGACGCTAAGTCCACCAGGATGCAATCTGCCGGCAGCGGAGGAAGCTTCGCAATGATCTGCTCCGTCACGTGAATCGGCACGCTGACGATGACCATTCCGGCATCTTTCATCAGCTCTGGCGCATTTGCCCAGTCCTCTTTTTCCAGAATGCGCACCTGATAGCCAGACAGGGTCAGCATTTTTTCAAACAGCCGCCCCATCTGCCCTGCCCCGCCCACAATCACGACCGGGCGCAGGGACGGACACAGGGTCTTGAAGCCTTTATCATTTTCGCTGGAGTAGGACTCCCGCATCACACGACGCAGGACATCTTCAATCAAATCCGGCGAGACGCCCAGTATCTGGGCCTCTTTACGACGGGAAGCCAGCATGGAGGCCTCGCGCTCCGGAACGTAAATCGGCAGGCCATATTTGCTTTTGACCTCACCGACCTCGGCAACCAGCGCCATGCGACGCGCTAACAGATCCAGCAGCGCCTTATCCACTTCATCAATTTGATCGCGTAATGCGGTCAATTCAGCAACCATACCTAACCTCTTAAGCCAGACGCGTCGCCAGCTGGCCGTTTAAATCTTTGTGGATCTCACGCAGCAGCGCATCGGTGGTTTCCCAGCTGATGCAGGCATCCGTCACGGATACACCGTGCTTCATTGCGCTGCGCGGTTGTTCAGATGATTGATTGCCTTCATGAATATTGCTCTCAATCATCAGACCGATAATAGAACGGTTGCCGTCTTTGATCTGCGCGACCACCGATTCCGCCACCGCAGGCTGACGACGGTAATCTTTATTCGAATTACCATGACTGCAATCTACCATCAGTGCCGGACGCAGTCCCGCCTGCTCCATCTCTTTTTCACACTGTGCCACATCTGCCGGGCTGTAGTTCGGCGCTTTACCGCCGCGAAGGATCACATGGCCGTCCGGATTACCCTGCGTCTGCAGGAGACAAACCTGGCCCGCCTGGTTAATACCCACAAAGCGGTGCGGCATCGCCGCGGCGCGCATGGCGTTGATCGCCGTGGCAAGGCTACCGTCGGTCCCGTTTTTAAAACCCACCGGCATCGACAGACCAGACGCCATTTCACGGTGGGTTTGTGATTCCGTGGTACGCGCACCAATCGCAGACCAGCTAAACAGATCGCCCAGGTACTGCGGGCTGTTCGGATCCAGCGCTTCGGTTGCCAGCGGCAGCCCCATGCTGACCAGCTCCACCAGCAGGCGACGTGCAATCTTCAGACCGGCTTCCACATCAAACGAGCCATCCATGTGCGGATCGTTAATCAACCCTTTCCAGCCAACGGTGGTACGTGGCTTCTCAAAATAGACGCGCATCACCAGGTAGAGGCTATCGCTGACCTCCTCCGCTAATGCTTTAAATCGACGAGCGTATTCAATGGCGGTCTCAGGATCGTGAATGGAGCAAGGACCACATACCACCAGCAGGCGCGGATCGCGGCCAGCGATAATGTCAGAAATGGTCTGGCGCGAGTGCTCAATTTGAGCCTCCTGCGCGACACTCAGCGGGAACTCCGCTTTCAGTTGATCCGGAGTAATCAAAACCTGTTCGTCAGTGATATGTACGTTGTTCAGCGCGTCTTTTTGCATGATGGCGATCCTGTAAAGCTCGTTTGCGATAGTTGTTTTCCTCGAAGAGGTGAAACAACGATACCACAACAAGTAAAGATTTCAATCCAAAATACGTACACTTTACTTTACAAAAGCCATTTTACTGCAAAAATCAGCCGTTGAAATCGTAAAGATAAAATTACAGTCATATTTTCTTTGGCCAGGCTATGCTGAAGAAAAAAGGAGAATGGCTATGCGTTCAATCGCTCTTATGCTGTTGTCGCTGTGTTTATCGGGCTGCCAGATCAATCCTTACACCTTCCAGCCCGACTGGACCAGTCCCAGTTGGTTCGACGCGGGTAAAGAAGACGCCATGAATGGCCTGCCGGTTAAAGATAATCAGACGCTGGCCGATAGTTTTAACGACCCGCATGTTGATCGTAGTAAATATCTTCGTGGCTACGCCGACGGTCAGAAGAAAGTGTGTGAAGAAGGATTTATTCACGCCTGGGGATTAGCAGGCAAATCTTTCCCTGCCAGTTGTGATACCGCCGAAAATGCAGCAAAGCTTCATGAATCATGGCAACAAGGAATGGATGAAAGTATGCGCGCCAGCAGGCTAAATTAAGCCGGTTCTCTGTGCCGGAATAGAGTCACTGTAGGATTTAGCTTAGGTCGAACGCAGGATATTTCTGACATAATGACGGCTTTGATAAACAATGGTATTCTGCCGACAACTCTTAAGGACATCTATTTCCAGAGCGGTGTGGCGGATTCTGGTGAGAAATTCATTCTTGATCTCTTTGTTCCGACTCACTCTGGTGCTAATGCTGTTCTTTATGGTGGGCCCAGCGACGGCAGGCACGTTCACAGAAACCGATAAATCGGTGCGTTCGATTGTGTCGGGTATTGTGAGCTACACCCGATGGCCGTCACTTTCCGGGCAACCTAAACTCTGTGTTTATGCCTCATCTCACTACACGCAAGCACTTAGCCGTGAAGAGGGGCAAAGCGAGTTACCTTATACTCCCGTTATTGTGCATAACGATCAGGAAGCCCTGTCCGCGACGTGCGATGCTATTTATTTCGGGACTGAATCGCCGGCAAAACAACTTGAATTAATAAGCCAGTATCAGGGCAGAGCATTGCTATTAATCTCAGAGCAGAATCCGGAATGTGTTATTGGCAGTGCATTTTGCCTGATAATCGATCACAACCAGGTCAGATTTTCCGTCAATCTGGATGCATTAACGCGCAGTGGTGTACGCGTCAATCCGGATGTATTAATGCTCGCACGGAATAAGCAGCATGGATAAAGAATTCACTTCAACACCACGTCCAACGTTTAAAAGCACGTTACGACGAATCAGCATGATAAGCGTCATCATCACCATGACGTTAATTTGGCTGCTGCTCTGTTTTGCTTCCGTGGTGACATTAAAGCAATACGCGCAAAAAAACCTCGAATTAACCGGCGCAACAATGAGCCACAGCCTTGAAGCCTCACTGGTCTTTAACGATGCGCTGGCAGCCAACGAAACGCTTGCGACCTTGGGTAAACAGGGCCAGTTTGCCGTAGCTGAGGTTATCAACGTACATAAAAAGCGATTTGCTTACTGGTCCTGGAACCCGGAGGATAATAACGACACGCTGGGCGCGCTGGTTAGTCGCTGGCTGTTCCCCAATCCGGTTGCACAGCCCATCATGCATAACGGCAATGCGATCGGCGAAATCCGCCTCACCGCGCGCGACAATCTGATCAGTCATTTCATCTGGCTGTCGTTCGCCGTTCTCACCGGCTGTATTCTTTTTGCTACCGCCGTTGCGCTCACGATTACCCACTCCCTGCACCAGGGCATGGTGACGGCGTTGCAAAATATCACCGACGTCGTTCATGACGTACGCACCAACCGCAACTTCTCCCGCCGGGTGAAGGATGGCCGTATCGAAGAATTCCACCAGTTCGGCGAGGACTTCAACAGCCTGCTGGATGAGATGGAAGAGTGGCAGCTGAAGCTGCAGGCCAAAAACGCCCAACTGCTGCGTACCGCCATGCACGATCCGCTGACCGGCCTTGCCAATCGGGCTGCGTTTCGTAGCAGCATCGCGGCATTAATGAACGATACCTCCGCGAAAACCAACTCTGCCCTTCTGTTCCTCGACGGCGATAATTTCAAGTTTATTAATGACACCTGGGGACATGCGGCAGGCGATTGCGTGCTGATTGAAGTCGCCAGCAGGATGGTCGAATTTGGCGATAAGCGTCATCAGTCATACCGCCTTGGCGGTGACGAGTTTGCGATGGTGCTGTACGGCGTTCAGTCTGCCGCAGAGGTTCAACAGATTTGTGCTGCGCTGTCGCAGCAGTTTATGCGCCCGTTCGATCTGCATAACGGGCAGACAGCAACGATGTCACTTAGCATTGGCTTTGCTCTGGCGTGGGAAAGTGCCTCTGTGGAAGCATTACTGGAGCAAGCCGACCGCAACATGTACCAGGATAAAAACCAGCGTACAAAAGCAATAACTTAGAAAGGATACGATATGTTAAAGCGATACTTCGCGCCGTTATTTCTCGCTTCGATAGTGCTGGCAGGTTGCCAGTCACCGCCTGAAGGTAAATTCACCCCTGAGCAAATTGCGGCGATGAAGTCATACGGTTTTAACGAGCTGAATGGCGACTGGTCTCTGGGCCTGTCAGATACAATCCTGTTTGATAAAAATGACGCCAGACTGCGCCCGGAAAGTGAAGCGCAGATCCGCACCATGGCATCTCGTCTGGCGGCTACCGGCCTGAAACACGCGCGCATGGATGGCCACACCGATAATTACGGTGAAGAGAGCTACAACGAAGCGCTGTCGTTAAAACGTGCCAATGCAGTGGCTGACGTCTGGGCCAAAGGCGCCAATATCCCGCGCAGCAACCTCACCACGCAGGGATTAGGTAAAAAATATCCGGTTTCCAGCAACAGTACGGCGCAAGGGCGTGCTGAAAACCGTCGGGTCGCGGTGGTCATCAGCACGCCATAGCCTTATTTAACGGATGATTGTGCGAGCGACACGCCGGCTGCCGCTCGCCAGCGCAGCCAGTCGACCAGAATAAACAGCGCCAGGCTCGCGCCCATCACCGGCAATGCCAGCCCCAGCACTACGCTGACCACCACCGTGACGACTTTTCCCCATCCCGGGAGCGCCAGCCAGCTCTGACAAAGCGTCTGAAGCGGATCCGCCGTCGATTGCGCCGGGCGACGCATCCACCACATCCGGTATCCCCAGACAATCAGCACACACAGCGCCAGGCCAAATGCGATAAGCAGCAACTGGTTCGCCAGGCCGAACAAGATCCCCATATGGAAATCCACGCCCCAGCGGGTCAGCTTTGCCATTAGCGGGAAATTCTCAAAGCGGGTTCTGTCCAGAATTTGCATGGAATTCGGATCCACCGCAACGGCATCCACCTGGGTCGGCCAGCTGCGGTCAATTTCCGTCACGGTCCATGCCTGGTCAGCGCTTTTCGCCGGGCGGATTTCGAGTTTATTAGCATCAATCCCTGCCCGACGGGCAGCGTGCAATACGCCATCAAACCGGGTCAGATCTATCGTCACGTCGGGCATCATCATGCCACCATGATGTCCGCGATGTTCAGCGTGTTCATCCATCGTGACGGGGGCACCCGAAAGCGTGGTGTTCACCTGTGGGGTTAGCCAGTTCATCTGCGCACGAAGTTTATCCACGTTGCCGCCCGCCCACTGAGACCACGTCAGGCCCGTCGCAGAGAACAGCAACATTCCCCCCAGCAGCACCCAGCCCAGCGTGACATGCAGGCGACGCCGGTTCTGAAAACGATTGTTGATCCGACGTTTTGGCCGGGTATAAAACCACAGCGCAATCCCGCCCAGCGCGGCGACCCACATCCACGAGGCGGCCAGCTCGCTGTAGATCCGACCAACGTTACCCAGCATCAGTGACGTATGCAGATAATCAATGGTCTGGCGTAACGGTAAAATTCCGCTGGTACCATACACCGTCATATCGCCACGCACCGCAAGAGTGACGGGATCGATAAAAACAGCGCGGGTTTCCGATGGGCCAAGCGACGGGTCGGCAAACATCACACGGGTGGTTTCACCCGCAACCAGGCCAGGACGCACGGCGTGTAAACGCAGACTGGTGCCGATGGTTTTTTCCGCCACGGCGATCTGCTCCGCCAGCGGTTGTAGTTCCCCCACCGAATCCGTGTGGAGCGCGTGCCGGTACAGAATATTTTCCAGCTGCGGTGTCGCCACGTACAGCGTACCGGTCAGCGCGGCGAAGAAGATAAACGGGCCGACAAACAGCCCGACATAGAAATGGAGTCGACGCAGCAGGTTTCCCCATGCCGCGCGCGGAGTGCAGGTAGTCATACTTTTCCTTTTTAAGGCAAAAAGTTATCGATATTTTTTAAAGGGAAAAAGCAGACTGCCGCGGCGGCGCGCGGGTATCGGGATAAAGCCAGGGGAAAAAATGCCAGTGGCTGACCGCCTGACGCGGCTTCTTCACACGCAGCCTGTGCAGCACGACACTGAGCAGCACAATCAGCGCAAGTATCATGCCCGGCACGTGGGCTAATAGCACGCAGTAGCCACAGGCTTCCGCATGGTCAACCGGCATGCTGTGCGGCATATCGCCGTGGTGCTCATCCATCGACATCATGCTCATGTCATGGTGCATCCCCGGCATGGCACTCATGGGATCTTTTTGCAGCGAGACGGAGATAAGCGGAGCGATCACGATCAGCAGGATCGCAAACAGCGCGGTCAATGCCGCTGCGCGTTTCCAGTTATGCTGATGCAGTACGTTAATCACTTACCCTCCACGGAAGAGGCCAGCATTGTAAATGATTTATGACGAAAGGGTTAACACGAGAGATGCGATGGGATAAAAAAAGGGCCAGCCTTTCGGCCAGCCCTTTCTAACAGGATGTCGCTTAAGCGAATCTTAGTTCAGACGCTCTTTAATACGAGCAGACTTACCAGTACGCTCACGCAGGTAGTACAGTTTAGCTTTACGTACAGCACCACGACGTTTAACAGCAATGCTGTCAACTACCGGAGAGTGAGTCTGGAAGACACGCTCAACGCCTTCGCCGTTGGAAATTTTACGAACAGTGAATGCAGAGTGCAGACCGCGGTTACGAATAGCGATAACCACGCCCTCGAATGCCTGCAGACGTTTTTTGGAACCTTCAACAACCCATACTTTCACTTCCACGGTGTCACCTGGACGGAAGGAAGGTACGTCCTGCTTCATCTGCTCTTGTTCAAGTTGCTTAATAATGTTGCTCATAATTTAATCTCTTATCCTGGGTAAACTGATATTCGGGAGCGTATTACGCATTCCCATCATGTTCATGCTGCTGGTGCGCGTGTTCAGTTTTGAACTCGGCCAGCAACTTTGCTTGCTCTTCAGTCAGAGCCAGGTTTTCCAGAAGTTCAGGTCTTCTAAGCCAGGTTCGGCCCAGCGACTGCTTCAAACGCCAGCGACGTATCTCAGCATGGTTTCCAGACAGTAACACTGCCGGGACTTCCATCCCTTCTAACACTTCAGGACGGGTATAGTGTGGACAGTCCAGCAACCCATCGGCAAAGGAATCTTCCGTTGCCGAAGCTTCATGGCCCAGTACTCCCGGAATGAACCGGGCGACGGAGTCAATCAGCGTCATCGCTGGTAACTCACCACCGCTGAGAACGTAATCGCCGATAGACCATTCTTCGTCAATCTCGGTTTGAATTACGCGCTCATCTATCCCTTCGTAGCGACCACAGACCAGAATCAGTTTTTGATTCGTCGCCAGTTCGCTGACGCCCGCTTGATCAAGCTTGCGTCCCTGAGGTGACAGATAAATCACCTTTGCGCCTTCACCTGCCGCGGCTTTTGCTGTGTGAATGGCGTCCCGTAAGGGTTGCACCATCATTAGCATCCCCGGTCCGCCGCCGTAAGGACGATCGTCCACGGTACGGTGCCGGTCATGCGTGAAGTCACGAGGACTCCAGCTCTGGATGCTCAGCAGGCCATTCTTTACTGCCCGGCCAGTTACCCCGTAATCGGTAATCGCGCGGAACATTTCAGGAAACAGGCTAATTATGCCAATCCACATAGCGCCGTCTTTTACCGTTTATCCGGAGAATTTAAAAACCAGGATCCCAATCTACTTCAATCGTTTGAGTAGCGAGATCGACTTTCTTGATAACCTGTCCATCGAGGAACGGAACCAACCGCTCCTTGATGCCAAATGCATCTTTCAGGTTTGCCTTAATGACGAGAACGTCATTGGACCCGGTTTCCATCATGTCGATGACTTTCCCCAGGCTGTAGCCTTCAGTGGTGACTACCTGGCAACCCATAAGGTCTTTCCAGTAATAGTCGCCTTCTTCAAGCTCCGGCAACTGCGACGAATCCACGACAATTTCACAATTAGTCAGCGCATTCGCGGCATCACGATCGTCAACGCCTTTCAGCTTGATGATGATGTCCTGATTGTGGTGACGCCAGCTTTCCAGCTCGACCTCTTCCCACTTACCGGCTTTCTGGATAAACCAGGGCTGGTAATTAAAAATGCTATCAGCGTCTTCAGTGGAGGAAAACACTCTGAGCCAACCACGGATACCGTAGCAAGAACCCATTTTGCCCAATACGATCGGTTCAACAGGTGCTTTATTGCTCATCATGACCACCGTGACAGATTAAGCTGCTTTGTTTGCTGCTTTGATCAGCGTAGCAACGCGATCGGAAACAGTCGCGCCCTGGCCAACCCAGTGAGCGATACGATCCAGATCCAGACGAGTTTCTTCTTCTGCGCCAGCGGCCAGTGGGTTGAAGAAACCAACGCGCTCGATGAAGCGACCGTTGCGTGCATTACGGCTGTCAGTCACAACAACCTGGTAGAACGGACGCTTTTTAGCGCCGTGACGTGCTAAACGAATAGTTACCATAACATCCTCTTGTGTGAATAAAACAACCGGGCCCCATCGAGGAACGGAGCCCGGGTGTCATATTAAAAGCCCGAAAATTTTACTGATTTCTGGGGAAAATGCAATCAGCATCTTGATACTGAGCATTAAACACGATTTATCGGCCAGGGAATCCTGGCGGCATCATCCCTTTCATGCCACGCATCATCTTGGCCATGCCGCCCTTCTTCATTTTCTTCATCATGCGCTGCATGTCGTCGAACTGTTTCAGAAGGCGGTTAACGTCCTGCACCTGCATGCCGCAACCGGCTGCGATACGGCGCTTACGGGAACCTTTGATGATGTCAGGGTTAGCACGCTCTTTGAGGGTCATCGAGTTGATGATCGCCTCCATACGCACCAGCACCTTGTCATCCATCTGCGCTTTTACGTTGTCTGGGATTTGGCCCATGCCCGGCAGTTTGCCCATCAGGCTTGCCATGCCGCCCATGTTTTTCATCTGACGCAGCTGCTCAAGGAAGTCGGTCAGATCGAAACCGTCGCCTTTTTTCAGCTTGCTGGCCAGCTTCTCGGCCTGGGCGCGGTCAACTTTACTCTCGATATCTTCAATCAGCGACAGCACGTCACCCATGCCGAGGATACGGGAGGCAATACGGTCCGGGTGGAACGGCTCCAGCGCTTCGGTTTTTTCGCCCACGCCGAGGAACTTGATCGGCTTACCGGTGATATGACGAATAGAAAGCGCCGCACCGCCGCGGGCGTCACCGTCCACTTTGGTCAACACCACGCCGGTTAACGGCAGGGCTTCGTTGAACGCTTTCGCGGTGTTCGCCGCATCCTGACCGGTCATGGCGTCAACCACAAACAGGGTCTCTACCGGGTTGATAGAGGCATGCACCTGTTTGATTTCGTCCATCATCGCTTCATCAACGTGCAGACGACCGGCGGTATCCACCAGCAGCACGTCGTAGAATTTAAGCTTCGCTTCTTTCAGCGCGGCATTGACGATGTCGACAGGTTTCTGGGCCACGTCGGACGGGAAGAAATCGACGCCAACCTGCTGCGCCAGGGTCTCCAGCTGTTTGATTGCCGCCGGGCGATAAACGTCCGCAGAAACCACCAGCACCTTTTTCTTGTGCTTCTCGCGCAGGAATTTACCCAGCTTACCGACGCTGGTGGTTTTACCCGCACCCTGCAGACCTGCCATCAACACAACGGCCGGAGGCTGAGCCGCCAGGTTCAGAACCTGGTTCTCTTCGCCCATCGCCGAAACCAGTTCGTTACGAACGATTTTGACGAACTCCTGACCCGGGGTCAGGCTCTTGTTAACTTCATGACCAACCGCCTTCTCTTTAACGCGGTTGATAAAATCACGAACAACCGGCAACGCGACGTCTGCTTCCAGCAGCGCCATGCGCACTTCGCGCAGCGTTTCCTTGATGTTGTCTTCGGTAAGGCGTCCGCGGCCGCTGATGTTGCGCAGCGTGCGCGACAAACGATCGGTTAAATTATCAAACATTGTCTCTCGCCTGAGTAGAAACGTTGGGCCGCCATGAGCGACACATACACAGAATTTTGCCGGAGTATAACATGAAGGCGCCTTTGTTGTTATGCAACGGTTGGAGCAGGCGTCACGTAACGTTATACTGCTTCTCTTTCTTATTAAGACAACTGTCGATGCCTATATGCCTGTTTTCGCACTGATCGCCCTTGTTGCCTACTCTGTCAGCCTTGCGCTGATCATTCCCGGACTGCTGCAAAAAAACAGCGGCTGGCGGCGCATGGCTATTCTGTCGGCGGTGATCGCACTGATTAGTCACGCTTTTGCGCTGGAATCACGCATCATTCCCGGTGACGGCAGCGTGCAAAACCTGAGCGTGCTGAACGTCGGCTCGCTGGTCAGCCTGATGATCTGTACGGTGATGACGATTGTTGCCTCGAAGAATCGTGGCTGGCTGTTGCTGCCCATTGTTTATGCCTTCGCGCTGATCAATCTGGCCTTAGCCACCTTTATGCCCAATGAGTTCATTACGCATCTGGAAGCCACGCCGGGCATGCTGGTACACATCGGCCTGTCGCTGTTCTCTTACGCAACGCTGATCATTGCCGCGCTCTACGCCATGCAGCTTGCCTGGATTGACTACCAGCTGAAAAATAAAAAGCTGGCGTTTAACCATGAGATGCCGCCGCTGATGGTCATTGAGCGTAAGATGTTCCACATCACCCAGGTGGGTGTCGTGCTGCTGACCTTAACGCTCTGCACCGGCCTGTTTTATATGAAAAACCTGTTCAGCGTGGAGAATATCGACAAAGCGGTGCTCTCCATCATCGCGTGGTTTGTCTATATTGTCCTGTTATGGGGCCATTATCATGAAGGCTGGCGCGGTCGTCGCGTGGTCTGGTTCAACGTCGCGGGTGCGGGCATTCTCACCCTTGCCTATTTCGGTAGCCGCTTCATACAGCAATTTGCTGGCTAAGTAACAAAGGAGTTCCCCCTGGAACACATCTCTACCACCACGCTGATCGTTACGCTGATCGTCATGGTGGTCATCTCCGCCTATTTCTCTGGCTCGGAAACCGGCATGATGACCTTAAACCGCTACCGGTTACGTCATCGTGCTAAACAGGGTAACCGCGCCGCACGTCGCGTTGAAAAACTGCTCCGTAAACCGGATCGCCTGATAAGCCTGGTGCTTATCGGTAACAACCTCGTCAATATCCTCGCCTCTGCGCTGGGCACCATTGTCGGGATGCGCCTGTACGGCAACGCCGGGGTCGCGATTGCCACCGGCGTCCTGACCTTTGTGGTGCTGGTGTTTGCGGAAGTGCTCCCCAAAACTATCGCTGCGCTTTATCCGGAAAAAGTGGCTTACCCGAGCAGCTTCCTGCTGGCACCGCTGCTGATCCTGATGATGCCGCTGGTCTGGCTGTTGAATATGGTCACCCGTATCCTGATGCGCATGGTCGGCATCAAAGCCGACGTCGCCATCAGCAGTGCACTCAGCAAAGACGAGCTGCGCACCATCGTGAACGAATCCCGCTCGCAGATTTCACGCCGCAATCAGGACATGCTCCTGTCGGTGCTGGATCTGGAAAAGGTCAGCGTTAACGACATTATGGTGCCGCGTAACGAAATCGTCGGGATTGATATTAACGACGACTGGAAGGCCATCGTCCGCCAGCTGACCCACTCCCCGCACGGACGCATTGTGCTGTATCGCGACTCCCTGGACGACGCCATCAGCATGCTGCGCGTGCGGGAAGCGTATCGCCTGATGACCGAGAAAAAAGAGTTCACCAAAGAGGTGATGCTGCGTGCCGCCGACGAGATTTACTACGTACCGGAAGGGACGCCGCTCAGCACGCAGCTGGTGAAATTCCAGCGTAACAAGAAGAAAGTCGGCCTGGTGGTCGATGAGTATGGCGATATTCAGGGGCTGGTGACGGTCGAAGATATTCTGGAAGAGATTGTCGGGGACTTTACCACCTCCATGTCCCCTTCTCTCGCGGAAGAGGTCACGCCACAAAACGATGGCTCGGTACTGATTGACGGCAGCGCGAACATCCGCGAACTCAATAAAGCCTTTAACTGGCATCTGCCGGAAGATGAGGCTCGCACCATCAACGGGATGATTCTGGAAGCGCTGGAAGAGATCCCGGCGGCTGGCACGCGGGTGCGTATTGAGCAGTATGATATTGATATCCTGGACGTGCAGGACAATATGATTAAGCAGGTGAAGGTCCTGCCTGTTAAACCACTGCGCGAAAGTATCGCGGAATAAAGTTGTAGGCCGGGCAAGGCGAAGCCGCCGCCCGGCACTACGGGACGGCAAATTACGCTTTCGCTTTCGCCACGGTCACCATCGCAGCACGGATGGTACGGCCGTTCAGGGTATACCCTTTCTGCATCACGCCCAGCACTTTACCGGCTTCAACGTCTTCTGATTCCACCATCGCAATCGCCTGGTGTACGTTAGGATCCAGCGGGACGTCGGTATCGGCAATCACTTCCACGCCGAACTTACGCACCACGTCCAGCATGGATTTCAGCGTCAGTTCGATACCTTCGATCATTGCCGCGTTGTCCGGATTCGCTTTATCAGCCACTTCCAGCGCGCGATCGAGGCTGTCGATTACCGGCAGCAGTTCGTTGACGAATTTCTCCAGCGCAAACTTATGCGCCTTCTCAACGTCCTGTTCGGTACGACGACGCAGGTTTTCCATTTCCGCCTTGATGCGCAGAACACTGTCGCGTTCGCGATTCTGTGCTTCTACCAGTTGGGCTTCCAGATTCGCAATTTTTTCATCGCGCGGGTCCACCTGCTCAGCAGATGCGTCTGGCTCTACAGCCTCAACGTCATCGTGCTGTTCCGTGATAATTTCTTCAGGGGCTTGCCCCTCAGGCGTTTTCTGTTCTTTACTACTCATGAATTTCTCCGCGTTTTTCTGCATTCATCTCGCTAACTTCGCTTATTATGGGGATCAGTTTCCTGGATTCAAGGGAACAAGAGAGATTGTCATCATTCATCAGGCACAAGGACCTCCAGAAAATGAATAATCATTTCAGGTGTATTGGGATCGTCGGGCACCCGCGTCACCCTACGGCATTGACGACACATGAAATGTTGTATCGCTGGCTGTGTAGCAAAGGCTATGAGGTGATGGTTGAGCAGCAGATCGCTCAGGAACTGCAGCTTAAGAGCGTCAAAACCGGCACGCTGGCAGAGATTGGACAGCAGGCGGATCTCGCCGTGGTGGTCGGCGGCGACGGCAACATGCTCGGCGCGGCCCGCACGCTGGCGCGCTACGACATAAAAGTCATCGGCATCAACCGTGGCAATCTCGGTTTTCTGACCGACCTCGACCCGGACAACGCGCAGCAGCAGCTGGCCGATGTGCTGGAAGGACACTACATCAGCGAAAAACGTTTTTTACTGGAAGCGCAGGTGTGTCAGCAGGACTGCCAGAAACGCATCAGTACCGCCATTAACGAGGTGGTGCTTCACCCCGGCAAAGTGGCGCATATGATTGAGTTCGAAGTGTATATCGATGAAATCTTCGCGTTCTCCCAGCGTTCTGACGGGCTGATTATCTCCACGCCGACGGGCTCGACCGCCTATTCGCTTTCCGCGGGAGGACCAATCCTGACGCCTTCGCTGGATGCCATTACGCTGGTGCCGATGTTCCCGCACACCCTTTCTGCCCGCCCTCTGGTGATTAACGGCAGCAGCACCATCCGCCTGCGTTTCTCGCATCGCCGTAATGACCTGGAGATCAGCTGCGACAGCCAGATCGCACTGCCTATTCAGGAAGGTGAAGATGTACTGATTCGTCGGTGTGATTACCACCTGAACCTAATTCACCCGAAAGATTACAGCTATTTCAATACATTAAGCTCGAAGCTTGGCTGGTCAAAAAAATTGTTCTGATTTTGCATCCAGCACTTTACTGTATAAAAAACCAGTTTATACTGCATGAAAACACAGTTATGGTTTTTCATACAGGAAAACAATTATGCTGGCACAACTGACCATCAGCAACTTTGCCATTGTTCGTGAGCTTGAGATCGATTTCCACAGCGGCATGACGGCGATCACCGGGGAAACCGGTGCGGGTAAATCCATTGCCATTGATGCCCTCGGCTTGTGCCTTGGCGGGCGTGCTGAGGGTGACATGGTGCGCATGGGCGCCAACCGTGCTGATCTCTGCGCTCGCTTCTCCCTGAAAGACACCCCTGCGGCCCTGCGCTGGCTCGAAGAAAACCAGCTTGAAGATGGACGTGAGTGTTTACTTCGTCGCGTTATCAGCAGCGACGGTCGTTCACGCGGTTTTATCAACGGTACGGCGGTACCGCTTTCTCAGCTTCGCGAGCTGGGCCAGTTGCTTATTCAGATCCATGGTCAGCACGCGCATCAGCAGCTGGTTAAGCCGGAGCAGCAAAAATCGCTGCTCGATGGCTATGCAGGTGAGTATGCACTTACTCAGTTGATGGCAGAACACTATCGCCAGTGGCACCAGAGCTGCCGCGAGCTGGCTCAGCATCAGCAGCAAAGCCAGGAGCGTGCCGCACGCGCCGAACTGCTGGAGTATCAGCTCAAAGAACTGAACGAGTTTAATCCGCAGGCGGGTGAGTTCGAACTCATTGACGAAGAGTACAAGCGTCTGGCCAACAGTGGCCATCTGCTCTCTACCAGCCAGAATGCCCTCACCTTACTGGCAGATGGCGAAGACGTTAATCTGCAAAGCCAGCTGTATAACGTGCGTCAGCTTGTTACCGAGCTGGCGGGCATGGACAGCAAACTGTCCGGCGTGCTGGATATGCTGGAAGAAGCGGCGATTCAAATCTCTGAAGCCGGTGATGAACTGCGCCACTACTGTGAACGTCTGGATCTCGACCCCAACCGTCTGTTTGAGCTGGAACAGCGCATTTCCCGTCAGATTTCGCTGGCGCGCAAGCACC
This sequence comes from Enterobacter sp. WCHEn045836, assembly GCF_003965585.1. NCBI lineage: Bacteria > Pseudomonadati > Pseudomonadota > Gammaproteobacteria > Enterobacterales > Enterobacteriaceae > Enterobacter > Enterobacter sp. WCHEn045836. The sequence goes on along the minus strand of NZ_RXPT01000019.1, from coordinate 55,506 downwards.
ACGTCACGCCGGAAGAGTTGCCTGCGTTCTATCAGTCTCTCCTTGATGAACAGCAGCAACTCGACGATCAGGCTGATTCACTGGAAACGCTGACTCTAGCGGTTAACCAGCACCATCAGCAGGCGCTGACCACGGCAAAACAGCTGCATGATGTTCGTCAGCATTATGCTCAGGAACTCAGCCAGCACATTACCGACAGCATGCATACGCTGGCGATGCCACACGGCGTATTCACGATTGATGTCCGCTTCGAAGAGAACTCCCTGACGGCGGAAGGCGCGGATCGCATCGAGTTCCGTGTCACCACCAACCCAGGCCAGCCGTTACAGCCTATTTCCAAAGTGGCATCCGGCGGTGAGCTCTCCCGTATTGCTCTGGCGATTCAGGTTATCACCGCCCGTAAAATGGAAACCCCGGCGCTGATTTTCGATGAAGTGGATGTGGGGATCAGCGGCCCGACAGCCGCAGTGGTGGGTAAACTGCTGCGCCAGCTGGGCGAATCAACGCAGGTGATGTGCGTCACCCACCTGCCGCAGGTGGCGGGCTGTGGTCATCATCACTTTATCGTGAGCAAAGAAACGGACGGTGAAATGACCGAAACGCACATGAAACCGCTGGATAAACGCTCGCGTCTGCAGGAGCTGGCTCGTCTGCTGGGAGGCAGCGAAGTCACCCGCAATACGCTCGCGAATGCGAAAGAACTGCTGGCGGCATAAACTTTTTCGGGATCTCAGGGTCATACAGAACAACAAAAACGCCGCCAGACCGGTTTCAAAGTGGGGCAAGGTCTATTATCATCGGCATATTACATATGAGCCGCGTACTGCTCGGGCCCGAAAAGGAATCAAATCACTATGCGCTGTAAAACGCTGACCGCTGCCGCTGCGGTTCTTCTGATGTTGACCGCAGGCTGTTCCACTCTGGAGAAAGTGGTTTACCGTCCTGACATCAACCAGGGGAACTACCTTACCCCTAACGATGTGTCTAAAATCCGTGTAGGGATGACACAACAGCAGGTCGCTTATGCACTGGGAACCCCGATGATGTCCGATCCGTTCGGCACCAACACCTGGTTCTATGTATTCCGTCAGCAGCCAGGCCACGAAGATGTGACCCAGCAGACCCTGACGCTGACCTTCAGCAGCGCCGGTGTGTTGACCAACATCGACAACAAGCCTGCCCTGACCAAATAATCCGGCGTCAGAAATGCAAAAAGGTGCTCAATGAGCACCTTTTTTGTATCGACATTTCGCACTGGATCGTAGCCCCGGTAAGCGCAGTGCCACTACAGGGGAAAGAAAGCGCTACTTACCAGATTTCTCCGCACGCTGGCGACGCAGCTCTTTCGGGTCGGCAATCAGCGGACGATAAATCTCCACCCGGTCGCCCTCTTTCAGCACATCACCGAGCTTCACGGGGCGGCTGTAAATGCCGACTTTATTTTTTGCCAGATCGATATCGCGACGAAGCTCCAGAATGCCGGAGGCGCGGATAGCCGCCTCAACGGTTGCGCCCTCTTCCAGCGTCACGCGCTGCAGATACTGCTTCTCCGGCAACGCATAGACCACTTCCACCGCTATCTTATGCGACACTGTAGACCTCTTTGGCGCGGGTCGTGAACGCCTGAACCATATTGGACGCCAGCTCTTTGAAGATGCGGCCAAACGCCAGCTCAATCAGCTTATTGGTAAACTCAAAGTCCAGATGGAACTCGATGCGGCAGGCATCAGCGCTCAGCGGCGTAAACTTCCAGCCTCCCATCAGGGTCTTAAACGGACCATCCACCAGATGCATCAAAATACTCTGATTGCTCGTCAGCGTATTGCGGGTGGTGAACGTCTTGCTGATCCCCGCTTTGGAGACATCCACCGCCGCCGTCATCTGCGTCGGGCCAGACTCCAGAACGCGGCTCCCGGTGCATCCCGGAATAAATTCTGGATAGGACTGAACATCGTTCACTAACTGATACATTTGTTCCGCGCTGTAAGGTACAAGCGCAGTACGGCTAATCTGAGGCATAGCTTTTCCCATGGTCACACAACGGACAAATAATAACATTTATCACCTGTTAAAAAAACGCTAAGCCTCATCTCGTGCTAAGATAGCGCGTTAGACCTCACAGGACGCAATGAGGTGACTTTTTGAAATCAGATTACCGACGGCTTTACGACACTTATGACGAAGAAAAAAGCACATAAACCAGGCTCGGCGACCATTGCGCTCAACAAGCGTGCTCGCCATGAGTATTTCATTGAAGAAGAATTTGAAGCTGGCCTTGCCCTGCAGGGCTGGGAAGTAAAATCCCTGCGCGCCGGGAAAGCCAACATCGGCGATAGCTATGTGATCCTGAAAGATGGCGAAGCCTTCCTGTTCGGTGCCAACTTTACGCCGCTGACCGTCGCCTCTTCGCACTACGTGTGTGACCCAACGCGCACCCGTAAGCTGCTGCTGAACAAGCGTGAACTGGAATCCCTCTACGGGCGCATTAACCGTGAAGGGTTTACCGTGGTCGCACTGTCGCTGTACTGGAAAAACGCCTGGTGCAAAGTGAAAGTTGGCGTCGCTAAAGGTAAAAAACAGCACGACAAACGTACTGACCTGAAAGAGCGCGAATGGCAGCTCGACAAAGCACGTATTATGAAAAACGCAGGACGTTGATTCTGCACACTTATTGTACTATTCAATAAGTTAGCGTTCCGGGCTGGTATCCAGGAAGTGAAATCTGGTATACTGAGTTCAACACTATTGGGGCTGATTCTGGATTCGACGGGATTTGCGAAACCCAAGGTGCATGCCGAGGGGCGGTTTGCCTCGTTAAAAGCCGCAAAAAAATAGTCGCAAACGACGAAAACTACGCTTTAGCAGCTTAATAACCTGCTCTGAGCCCTCTCTCCCTAGCTTCCGCTCTTAAGACGGGGATCAAAGAGAGGTCAAACCCAAAAGAGATCGCGTGGAAGCCCTGCCTGGGGTTGAAGCGTTAAAACTAATCAGGCTAGTTCGTTAGTGGCGTGTCTGTCCGCAGCTGGCGTGCGAATGTAAAGACAAACTAAGCATGTAGTACCGAGGATGTAGAAATTTCGGACGCGGGTTCAACTCCCGCCAGCTCCACCAAAATTCTCCATCGGTGATTACCAGAGTCATCCGATGAAGTCCTGAGAGCCCGCATGGCGCAAGCCCTGCGGGCTTTTTTGTGCCTTCAAGTTGTCCCGCGAAGTCTGATACCAACTAATTAAATCCGAACCTTTTAGGCACCTTGTTAGGCACCTCAAAAAGCTTTATTGTTTTTGAGGTGCCTAAAACTATGGAAACCCGGCAATGGCAAGACAAACCTCTATCCGTTAAAGAAATCGAATCTGCTAAACCCAAGGGAGCGGACTACGTTCTCTATGATGGCGATGGCCTTGAGCTACTTATCAAATCCAGCGGGAGTAAAATCTGGCAGTTTCGCTACATTCGCCCTGTCACCAAGAAATGTGCGAAAAAGAGCATAGGCCCCTACCCGTCGGTTACGCTTGCCGATGCCAGAAACTATCGGGCAGAGTCTCGCTCTCTCCTTGCGAAACAAATCGATCCACAGGAACATCAGCAAGAACAACTTCGCAGTTCGCTTGAAGCTAAAACCAATACTTTCCAACTCGTGGCTGAACGATGGTGGAATGTGAAGAAAGCCGGCGTGACAGAGGACTATGCCGACGATATCTGGCGCTCTCTTGAAAGAGATGTCTTTCCTGCAATTGGCGACATTAGCGTTACAGATATTAAAGCTCACACACTGGTTCAGGCCATCCAACCAGTTCAGGCCAGAGGAGCACTGGAAACCGTTCGTCGCCTGTGCCAACGCATTAATGAGGTCATGATCTATGCCCAAAACACAGGACTGATTGATGCTGTTCCCAGCGTTAATATCGGTAAAGCCTTCGAGAAGCCTCAGAAAAAGAACATGCCCAGCATTCGACCAGATCAGCTACCTCAACTGATGCATACAATGCGAACAGCCAGCATTAGCCTTTCCACACGCTGCCTGTTCATGTGGCAACTTCTTACTATTACCCGCCCTGCCGAAGCGGCTGAAGCTCGCTGGGAAGAGGTAGACATAGAAGCGCGAGAGTGGAAAATTCCTGCAGCACGCATGAAAATGAACCGCGACCATACTGTGCCCTTGTCAGATGAAGCAATAGCTGTGCTGGAGATGATGGAGCCGTTAAGCGGGAACCGAGAATTTATCTTTCCTAGCCGTATTAAGCCCAACCAGCCAATGAATAGCCAGACCGTTAACGCATCGCTAAAACGTGCAGGTTTTGGTGGTATGCTCGTTTCACACGGTTTGCGTTCTATCGCCAGTACAGCCCTTAACGAACAGGGTTTTCCACCTGACGTTATTGAAGCGGCATTGGCCCACGTGGATAAGAACGAGGTTCGTCGTGCGTATAACCGCAGTGATTATCTTGAGCAGCGACGACCTATGATGCAATGGTGGGCTGATTTTATTATAACAACAGATAGAGAAAATTTAGTTAAAAGTGGATTAAGAGGAATAAGACTCGTTGGATAATACTTATAAACCAAGGGCTGCCCCAATACCTTAACTTGACTGTGTAGAACCATGCCTGCGATACGATATAAACACCGGCAGGGTGACAACCCTGCCATAAACCATAAAATATGGGATTGACGAGCTAAGTAGAACTATAAGTAAGGGAGAATTCTTTGATTCTCTTCACTGGAGAGCTATACGACTAAATCAATTTTCACATTGCTTGGGTATCAGCACACCTTTTCTCTAATGCCAATTGGGAAATGATTCAATTGAAAAAATTGCCACTTTTGAGCTTCATCAGAATTATGAAAAAATCTCGTAAAAACACTCCCAAAGCACATGAGTCATAACGTAGTATATCTTAAGATAACAATAGGTTATTTCATGCCACGGCGTATCGCCGAAAGGAAAATCCTAGGTCCCGCACATGAATCATCAAGAAAAACGCAAATACATACCACTTAACGTAGGCGAGACGGCAGTATTACATGACGCCAACACCTTACTTCCACGCGAGGAGATTTACGAGAGGTTAGCAGCATTCATCATAGAAGCAAGAGATCGTGCTGATGAGGCAAAAGGAAAGCCGCTAAATGAGCTACGTGCACATAATGCTATATCTATCGATGGTGCCCGTGGTACCGGCAAAACAGCAGTACTCGTTAACCTCCAACGTTATCTCGCTCTGGAGCACAGCAAGCTGTTGTCAGATATCCACATTCTGGAGCCAATCGACCCAACCTTGCTAGAAGATGGAGAGTCATTATTCCTACATATTTTAGTGGCTGCAGTGCTGCATGATGATGGAATCAAGCAGGCCCAACGCAACAACCCTGAACGATCTCGCATGCTGAATCAGGCCTTGGATAAGCTCGCACATTCGCTGGAAGCCGTCGATACACAGAAAGAGCGCCAAGGAATGGACAAAGTTCGTGCTATGTATGGCAATAAACATCTAGCCGACTGCGTGCAAGACTTCTTTCGTGAAGCTACAGAGCTTATAGGTAAAAAGCTACTGATCCTACCTATTGACGATGTGGATACATCCCTAAATCGTGCCTTTGAGAACTTAGAGATTATTCGTCGCTACCTGACAACACCTTATGTGCTCCCCATCGTTAGCGGTGACCGCGGCCTGTATAATGAAGTGACATGGCGGGATTTTCATAGCCGATTGACCAAAGATTCCGCATACCGGTCAGAATTAGCATATACAAAAGCACTTGAATTAGCCGATGAATATCAGCGTAAAATCCTTCCTTTCCCGCGTCGATTAACCATGCCAGCTGTCAGCACCTACTGGCAGCAGGAAAACATCTATTTATACGATGAAAAGCATGGCGATATTATGCCACTGCGTAACTTTATCTCTTGGATGGGAGCATTTTTAGAAGGACCAGTAAACGGCCAAGAAGATAGTCGCCTGTTATTACCTATACCGTCTATACGCAGTTTGACCCAACTTGTAAATCATTGTAGTTCCTTTATCCCCCTGTTACCTGATGCAATTCGTGGCGCTAAAAACGAATTAGAAGTGCGCCGGATCTGGCAGATGCCAACCGTACCATTAGAAGTCTTGGCTAATTTCCAATCTAGGCATAGTGAGCTAAATGAAAGAGTAAAACGTGAATATGGGGATGCATACAAAGCATTCTCAGAAAGAATGAAAGAGATTTCTCCAGTTGACTATTCCCTGTGTAAGATTAAACACGTAGATGGTGACCAGGACAGCATAACGAAAAGTGATTTAACTAAAAAAATAGCAGAATACTTCCGTTTTGAACCCAGAGCTGGCGCAGTTTATTTAGTGTTGCTTGCCAAACAACATTGGAAATTTTGGGCATCATCTTCTCCACTATTACGCCAGAGTAGTATTTTTGATACACCATTATTCCAGCCGTTGGCACACAATAAAACTGAGCTTGATTTTTTTGATAAAACTGCAGATCTTTCAGCATGGCCTAGTGCATTGGAAAACCGATTACCTAGTGAATGGCTTGCTGGTCTAAAATCTAGACAAACTATTTTGCCATACCCTGTGGCAGAAGTTGGAATTAATGCAGCCAGTCGCTGGGATTATAAGAAACTTATCTCTTCACTTACGCTAGAAGATCTAGATGAAGCTAATAAAAACAGAGCAACATTTTTGATTACATTGCTAGCACAGCGCAATTTTTATACAAATGCCAATCAGACGATGCTGTTGAATATAGGTCGTATTTTTGAGCTAATCATTGCCAGTATTATTGGGCCGGTTTCCCAGGAAGACATTCAAGCCATTTTGAATCGAGCGCCTTTCTTTTCTACCCGTGCATTGGCTCCGACCAAAACTCTTACACTTGAAGATGCGAGCGGAGAGGAACAAGATGCGATAGAGGTTGAATCGGATTATCCCTTTGAATTAATTGGCTCCTTGGTGGCTGATATCAACGAATGGCGTAACAATCATGAGGTGGATATAATAGAACTGTCACCTTGGTTGGTTTATAAGGTATTCAATAAGGTATATAGTCAAGTAACTCGCAATATAAAACCGGCAAAAGGGATATACCTTATCGGCCCATCCATCAATATAGTGGCTCATACATTTTACGCCACCTGGTCTGCTTTTGGTAGTTTTGAAAAAGGAGAGTTATTCGGTTTACCGAATGTGGTAGCAACGACCAACCTCAATTTAGATAGACTGAAAAACTTTGCGAACAACCCTCTTTTCACTACAAACATTGGTCCATTCGCGCCAACTAATGCACAAATCATTAATCGCGATGAAACTTACGAAAATAGAAGCACTTACGGCAGAAATACCCGTACAATAAGTTATTGCCTCGCTGAGCATCCATTAAAAATGTGGATTGATAAGGCTATTGATATTGAATGGCCTAGGCCTGTAAAGGACTCAACGGCTAAAATCGAGAGTTTCCTGAGAGAAAACTTACGAATAAAAGCCCAAAAATTGGATAAAGGCACCATCACTACAGCAGCAAAGAAAAGGACAAAAGCCCAGCGAGATAAAATCCTTGAGCAGATTCAACTTGCCGAATTTGATGAAGACAATGAGTTGATCAGGCTTTTTATTGAAATCTCCGCTCAGCTGGATATAATTGAACCAGCGAAAGAGACACCGTAATGCTCAAACGAACTCTTAGCGAGCATGCTGCCGAATGCTTTTACAGTGATGAGCGTTTGGCCACATTGCTATGGGAAAGCTTACAGCCAAAATCAGCCGGATTCCCGACTGATTATTGGAGTAATCTCCAAGAACATTTCTATCATTTACTGGTCGAGGGCGTTGAAGCACGCTACCCACGTGAGCACCGGTTGACCGATGTTCGCCAATTAATGGGACATATGTGTGATGGTGGATTGCTGTTAACCCCTGATTTGCCATGGCTACAAGAATTACAGGAAAGGCTGCTGCTACGCAATGGCGACCTATTATGTTATCGCGAGCGTGAGGTACAGGCTTATGTACGCCTCGCAGCAGGGATTGATCCAACGCTGCTGGCTAGCTGGCATCTAGCTCAGTGGCTGGAAAATACTCCGAAGCTAACCGAGCATAATATTCAACGCGTAGTATCAGCCCAAACTCAGTTTTTTGCGCCACTTGGCAACCAATCACTTCCTTTTGCCGAAGGGCATGTGCATTTTTGGGGAGTTACCGCTGACAATATCATTTTAGATAAGTATTTTTTTGGCGGGAATAAGTTAGCGCTGAGTAAAAAAGCAAATCTTTGGGAACGTGAGCAGTATGACCACTTAAAGATAATGATGCATCGGGCCCACCGGCTGCTCGCTTTATTGTTGGATCAACGGCAAGATTGGCGAAAGCACCTCCAGCATTTATTGATACCGATGGACACGCCGATTGCTTTACCTGATTGGCAGCTACTGCAAGACACCTTAGCAGCCGCTAGCGCTGGCTCGGTAGAATGGTTACTGAGTGAGTTCGCCCGTGCCATGCAACATGCTGATGCTAATCGTTGGTTGTGGCTTCACTTATATTTATCTTACCGCTACCGTGCGCCCGACACCCCCCCTTTACAAAGAGCGGCTATTTTGTGTTTCTGGCAAACAACTAACTCGTTACGCCGTAGCTTGATCATGGATGGTCAGGGGTTAACGCGCTTCGCTGAGCGTTATTATGGAGCAGCGCTTGGTCGTGGGGACGACTATCAGATAAATATAAATCGCATCTGGGCCGGAGCAAACGATGTCTCTGAGATCAAATCGGGACCAACATCGTTCAACCCCAAATTAGCTCGCGAGATCGCCAGAGGATTAATCACTAATGCCGGGTTGAATTTGCCCAAGCCGCCGTATATCTTCGGCGAATCGGAGATTCCTCTGGATATTAAGGCATTAACAAGCATTCAGGCCCTAGAGCGCTGGCAGTATTGCGGCCATTTTTCGCGGTCAGTCGAACATAATCAAATTAAACGCCCCACTCCGAACAGCAAGAAACTATGGAAAGACGCAGAGAAATTAAAACATAATTTGCGAAGTGCTTCTGGTTGGAGTGATGAAGAGTTTCTAGGGGGAAATCTCAATAAAAACTTCCGGTTTCAACCTTCGCGTTGGTTTCGTGGGCTAGATGTAGCAGGCGATGAAAATGCCCTAAAAATTGAATGGTTTGCGCCAGTACTGCGCTGGTTACGAAGTGATTTTAGTTCGAGCCAAGGCGAGGAATTAGCCAGTACTGGTTTTCATCTAAGTATTCATGCCGGAGAAGACTACGCTCATCCAGCCTCGGGAATGCGGCACATCGACGAAACGGTCCGCTTTTGCGAAATGCGCGAAGGCGATAGGTTAGGGCACGCATTAGCATTAGGGGTGGTTCCTAAAATTTGGGCAAAGCGACAGGGCGAAATGATACTGCCGCTAGATGAACACCTAGATAACCTTGTGTGGCTATGGCACTACGCCAGCCTTTTAAGCAGCAGCGTCACATTGGCGCAGCAAGTACTACCATTATTCACGAGGCGGATTGCCCGTTTCTGGCGTGAGTCGAGCTGGTGGCAAGTACCGGATCTAATGAATCCGTCTGACTTAGAAATGGGTTCGGCTGACTTTGATAACTCACCGTTAAGACATACAACACCTGATGATTTATTTGCGGCGTGGCTGCTACGTCGTAACTGCCATCACTGCTGGAAAGAATTGTTTGATAGGGGGACGTTGGATTCCAAGGAAATAGTTGCCCTGCCTGATTACGAGCAGCTTACGGGCAAACAGACTCTGGCAGTAAAGTTATATTTAGCACGTCATGAATGGTTGAAAACAAATAAGGATGATCAGCTTGTCATTGTACGAACGGGAAATGAGAGTCAGGTACAATCTCATTTTAAAAGCACGCGCAAAGAAAAAGTTTTGGAAGATGTCGAAACAATTGCTGAACTGGACTTTATGCATGCATTGCAAGACTGGTTGCTGAGCGAATACGACAATTTTGGACTAATTATCGAAGCAAATCCAACATCGAATGTTTATATCGCGCGGCTAAAATCACATGCTGAACATCCTATATTTCGATGGTCTCCACCTGATGAGTCTCAGCTTGTAAATGGCGCAGCGGCCAATCTTTATGGGTTACGGCGTGGTCCAGTACGAGTGCTTGTGAATACCGACGACCCGGGCATAATGCCGACCACACTACGGACCGAATTCTTGCTATTGCGCGAAGCTGCTTTCGAACTAAACATTGGCCGGACGGTAGCTGAACGCTGGCTGGAGATGCTAAGACAATATGGTATCGAGCAATTTTATCGCAACCATAAACCAGTATTTGAGCCGGTATAATTAAAATCCACCGTCCCAGGACGGTGGATTTGATTTCACCCCCGTATGGACACTCAAAGTTGGGTTCATAAAGGCCTCTTTTCATTCTTACTTTATTCACTCTGATCTTTACGAAAAATCATCGATTCTTACGAAAGGTCTACCATTAGCGTTGAAGGAAATGCTTCTCCCTCCTGTCCTCTATAACTAAGTGAATTTAAGGTCAACGACCAAGAACACCACAGATACCTCGCGATGATCGATACGATAGGTTGCCATATATCCGCATGTCTCATAATCGGGTGGCCCCAGATATTCACAACGGAGGTATGTAAGTTCTGACGGTGCCTCATATTCAAGCATGCATCCAATATAATCTAACAGAGGTTTGATCTCCTTCGCATAGGAGTAAGTTACATGGAAATAGGTCTCACAAATACCATATGACAACAGTTTGTCAAAATGCTTTTTTATGTTGACTCGCTCAAGCCCACTACAAACAAGTGCTTCATAAATGGCAATTTCTTGCCCCGACACTCTTATAACAGCATCTCGTTCACCAGGGTTACCATTAGACGTTGACCCACCGAGAGACTGATCAGCTACATCCCATTTGGCTAGTGAAAGTGAAGCTCCTAACACCTCTCTCACTGCGCTGTTAAGATCATCCTCAAATTTTGCCTCATCCTCAGTATTTTTCCTGTCGCGAAGCATCGCAGCCATATGTTGAAGTGAGGCAACAGCACGCGAGACTTGTCGAATGAGATAACCTCGAACACCTCTACCAGTGGGCCCAAGTATGTTCCCGACCAATGAAGGCGGGAGCTCACTTAATTGCTGCAGGGCGGCACGGATAGACGATATTAAATCGACATCTACAGATGCAGAAGCAATACTGGCTGGGAGCTGGCCGGACTGGAGATTATTTCTAAGTGCGACAAGTTGGTCGTCATCACCAAACTCTGTAATGGCAGCATCCAATATTGCCATCGCTTCGTCCCTATGTCCCATCTCATATTTTGCTAGTACAACAATATGTTCGATGTTCGCACTGCGCATTTCTCTACGGTGGTTAGCTACTGATTTTACTGCTTCTTCGGGACGTTGTAAGGCAAGCATTAACAGGGCGCGGTTTGCAAGTAAGCTGCTGCTGGCAAGCTCCTCATTTACGTTAACCACAGCATTGATTTCTGCAAGCAAACTTTCGCCTATTGATATGTTATCACCAGTCAATGGATGCAGGGTTGGCCCCAGAAGTTGTTGGATAGCAACAGCGAAAATGTTCTCCTTATAAGCGGAGGCAGAGCCGGGAATAGCAGCTAAACGCCGCAACACTGCCAAAGCTCCTGTCAAATTTCCGTTTGGGCGCAAAAGCTGGGATGTTGCTCGATAGAAATCGAGCTGGTTTTGCGCCTGGCGTGTCGTGAATTCATCCAGCGTTAAGGGAATGGCAGTGGTATCAATTGCAGCCCACATTCTTTCCTTCATAAGCAATTGAAGTTCTAAGCTAAAAAGCCCAAGTCGATACTGCGATGGCGCTCTATCTAAATCTTGCCCAACATCGTTCAGATGCTCGCGAGCCAGAGCATATTCACCAGCAAACAATAACGATTCAATCCGGTGTTGCAATTCTGACCAGGTCCAAAATCTTGAAGCCTCTCCCGGCCCAAGTTGCCGTAATCTACTCTGGATTTTTGACTTTCCAACCGCAGGCAAGTGCTGGCAAAGCTCAGAGAGAAAAACAGGATCGTCAGACTGAGTGAATACTTGCAGCATATCTTCCTGACAATGGCTATCGAACTTGCGCCAAGCAGCTGCAAGATCTCTTGCTGGAGACCCATCCTCGCGAGCAAGGAAATTACTTGGACTATAACGTTCCGTTAAAGCTCCAACGCGTCCTTTTTCAGCATGCTCAATAACAGTTCGAGAGATCAATAATTTTAACGAATTGAATAATTCCGACGGTATACTCTCTTCAGGCCAACCGGCCACGGCACGAGCGAGCAATCGCACGTGTTCTCTTAATGTTTTAGCAATTGAAGAATGCAAAGACGGTCTTTCATCGTCAGTAGCTACACTTATTAGTTGCGCACTATCAAACGGTATCAAAAAGGCATCACGATCAGCGATCGATTGTGAGAATGCGGTCTTAACCATTTGCGCGGCCAACTCTGAGGATAAATCAGAGGTATCGGTCCAATCCAAGTTTAAATCACGTGCAAATTTTGTATACAGTGCAACAACTGGAAGGGTGTCAACATTCAATGCATTTGAAAGACAATTAATTCCGTCGAGAACACCAGCGAAACGAGCCCTGGGTACGTTGTTTTTATAGGAAATCTGGCTTACGAGGTATTGCAACAACGAAGTCTGAAGCCCTTCCCTTTTCTTTGCAGCCATTCCGAGGAGTTGTCGCCCAACAACTCTTCTCGAATCAGCTAAAGCACGCCCACGACCAGTGTTATTGGAATAGCACCACGTGATCAATGCGGAAAACTCCTCAAGATCCAGCGAGTTACTATTAATATGGTAAGCCAATAATGATAGCGAGTCTTGAACTGCAAATGCCTTCATCTGCGCTTCACGATTTAAATTGCGATCGCTATTTCTGCCTGACTTTGGCCACCATTCTATTGCTAATTTAGTACCCAAACATGCAACACGAGGATGCATAAGCATATCTATCAATAGTTCCGGTACCGTGCAAGTTCGAAGTAGAAAATGTTGTAAAGCCATTGGATAGTCGGCTATAAACGACATAAACGCGGTTGCTGAAGACGAGATATGTGGCCCTATATCAACCTTCTCGAGCTCAGAACAAAGCAGGCTAAATGCAACACCTATAGAACCATTCTGCCCCTTAAAGAGCCGTTCCATCATGATATGTTCAACATCAATTCCTGCAAACCAATCAGCCTTGCCTACCAAAGTACTTGGTGGAAGCACCCTAGGTACTCCAGCAAACCGTAGCTGGTCTTTCGGAATCGCGAACGTTTTTTCAAGTACCTTTATATAACTTGGGATATCATTTTCCCAAGAACCCCAAAGAGTCTGACGCTCCAAAATCCGATTAGCAGCTTCGCGGCAATAGCGCGCTTCGCTTTCTCTCCAGCCAGTGTCCCAATGAACGTATACACCGAGGACTTGGCACCAGGCGGACCACTCCAGGAAGGCTCTATCAACCTCTTCTCTTAGACCCAACGAATCGTGAATTTCTTCCTGATTCGAAGTTGAATCCTGAAATGCATCATTGCAATTTTCTTTAAATTTCAACTGGGCACATAGGCGTTCCCACAACCGACCAGCAAGCCAGTCAGGGTTATTAGTGGGAATATATCGCTCCAACCAGTGTTCATCCAATATCTGGGCAGCTAGCGTTTGCGCGCCCTGAGTCAAATTTAAGGTCTTCGGAACTAGTTTGATCTTAGAAAGATTATTTAGAAAACTCTTTGTGCTTGGAGTAGGGTACGTAATATGCGAAAGCGTGCCCGGAGGTGAGCACTGCATAACCCAGCGACCACCGTCGAAAACTATCCAACCTAGACGAGTTAGCTCACTGAAAGCAGGACCTCCATCGGCAATACGCTCCTTTGACTCGTCCCAGATTTTGGCAATATCCTTTGCTGCACCAAAATACTCTAGTCGGTAGTGCTGGCAAAAATCGAGGAGCTCTATTTCATCGAACATTTCTACTTGCCCGAAACCAGAGCGCAGATGACTAGTAGTGGGTAGCCAACGTCTAAACATTTGCCTGAGCCCGCGTCGGACATCGAGTGGTGCCCACATTCCTTCGAGCTGAGGCACATCTTCAATTCCTGCCATTATCGATCCTTTAATCTTCACATCCCGCATAGCAGGAAAAAGCTACAACGAAACCAGTCGTTAGGTACGATATCTGCCAACTAATATCAATTATGTCTGTAGCATTATGTGATTATTTGTATTTCGTCTTCAGCAAACCATTGACTCTCCTTAATTCGAGCCATTGCTGCCGCTGGATCGGACGACCAAAGCACTAAGGCGAGCGATTCTTGCGCCCTGCTACAAGTCACGTACAGCAAACGTAAAGTCCGGTCAATTGTTGTCTCCTTACCAGCCTCTGCATTCTTTTTATCTGTTGGACTTAACTGCGTACCACCAAAAATTTTGTCGTACTTAATGAGAGTTCCACCAGCAAGAGCATCATCCATTACAACCATGACGTGCTTGAATTCAGAGCCTTTAACTACCTGATGTGTAGCGAGCTCTGAAATCCCAGCAAGGTAATTCCGATAGCACTTAAGTTGTTTCCATGGAGCAGCAAACAATGCACACCATCCACGGCGCATTCTTGCTTGCTTTGACTCATCTTCACCTCGTCCAGGAGCTTGCGGGGCTGGTGACTTGTCAGCATAAGCCTCCTGAAGGCGATGATCTACTTCAAATAATTTTGCATTTAAAACTGGTGCTAATACTTCAGCGATCGTTGACTCAGTATTGGCGCAAGCCATTGCAAATATCGCTATCGCTTCGAGCATTTCATCAGTACGTTCAGCTCTTGCTTCTGAGTCCTCAGGCATATTGTCTAAACCGCCATAACGTCGAAAAACCTCGGTGGCCTTAAACTCATTAACGATTCCTTCATCACTGACGCAGGCTTCTAAATGCGCCAGCTCATTAAGCAAAATTTGTACTGTTGAAGGCCCCTTATTGTCCCCACTGCCAGATGGTGCTGCAGCGTTGGGATCTAACAGAACCATTGCCTCATAGACATCAAGAAACGAGCCACGAGTGGCGACAAGCTTATGCTCAAGCGCAAGCAACTGATATTGCCCTTGATTCCAATCTGCTAAACCACTAATTTCAAACATTCGCTCAGCGCACCAGCGTTCACTAGGCACTTTATCTTCTGGACTTCGTGATGTATCCCCCAAGAAGAGCCGAACCGTTCCACCAGCTTTTTCCGTTCGGGGATGTTGTGCTGAGCCCTTTGTTGGTTGTGTCCTGCCTTCAAATTCAGTTTCCCAGATTTTATTAATCAGTGTGACTATCCGTCGTTGACTGCGATGATTCATTTGTAACTCAGGCGTTGCCCAACTTTCCGGAACAATGCTTGGAAGATCGGCATGACCATCCATATAAATTCGTTGTCGATGATCTCCCAGCAGACCAAGAGTCAAATCTCTCTCACTTTTTTTGGCAAGCACCATCAAGGAGTCCAGTACACCTTTCATCGTGTCCTGCGACTCATCAATCAGTATGATTGGATGTCGATCTTTGAGAATGGATTGGAGTGTTGGCTTATTTTGAAGCAACCAAGCTGTCGCATCGAGTACGTAATTGTGTGGTAGTGCACCAGGTCCATATGTATTGCGATCGGGATGGTATTTGAATACTTCAGTTGTCCGAAGAACCTCGATTTCATTTGTGATTTCGTCAAGGTCACGCTGTTTTGCTGCAGTAATACCCCTCGGTTTCGCTTGTGCCTCTGCAGTCTCTTTAGCGAGTTGAGCTTCTTTTACTGCTATAAGGGACTCGCGAATATCATCGTTGAACCCATTAATTAATTCCCAACAAAACGAATGGATGGTAGACACACAGACTAAGCTATTGTCTCCAAGACGTCCGTTGATTACAGAGACAGCATTCTTTGTATACGTTACCACTCTAATAGAACGCCCATACATCTTCAGGGACCGTGCCAATTGTCCCCCCTTCTCATGCTCGGTCACACCAGTAAGGCGACGTAAAACTTCCACCAATGTTCGTGTTTTACCGGAACCAGCCCCCGCAAAAAGGAAGTAGTTACGAGGTGGAATGTCTGTAAGGTAGCCGCAAATCTCTTCTACTACCCCTGCATCGCGATCATTGCCGTCAAGGATTAGTGAGTTAGTCATGGCATCACCTCCTTGCTTGGCTCAAGCTGTGTCTGGAGCCATTCCAATGCATCCACGATATATTTAGGACAGACAATCGGCTCATCCGCAGCAACCATTTCAAAGATGCTTGCGGCAAAATCTCCTTTATTAAAAGATCCATGCATTAATTTGTGCAGAGCAGCGAGCAGTTCTGGAATATTATCATTTTCAGCGACCTGTCTTGCTACTGAGCCCAGTGCGCCTTTTGGCGGTGTGATCTGCTTGCCTTCGTCATCGACTTTTTCATTCATCAACGCCTTAAACCAAGGAATATTTCTTAGTATAAGAGAATCCTCAAAAGTACTTGGCCACTGATTACCAGCTTCGGCTACAGGCAACTGCCATGCGAAACGTACAGAACATTCGGCAATTTCGTTCCAGACAATATGCTCATCTTTCGGGTTCTTGAAATCTTCAAGCTGTTGCAGCTTAGGGTGCCATCCGCGAAGAGTCGGGTTCCCACATTGCAGCCCGGGTTGTCCTGTATTAGCTACAGCAACTAAGGTTGTGGTCGGATCCCCATTTTTTTTAGGCTTACCTGGTCTTTCTTCAACTGGATCAATATCAGTAATAATTACAGTTGGAATACGGAGTCTTTCAACGAGAGATTTTAGCCGATGAGCATGGCTGCCACCAATATCAAGGAAGGACAGATAGCGACTGTTGAGTGTTGCGAAATCTCTTTCAATGAAAAGAGGTAACAACATTCGCTCAGCAACCCCCTCGACAAAGATTGCAGCATTGGCAAATAAAAGGTCTGTGTGTTGAACGCGAAAATAACGCTCAGCGAATTGACGGGTCGTTTTATCATCACCAAAAACTTGCCCAAGATTGACCACCTCGGTGGTAGGCATGTTTTGTTCTTCACTCTTGGCAACACGGCGAACATATCGTAGCCGGTCAAAATTCTCAGCATGAGCTAGATGGCTAGAATGAGTACTGATAATCAATTGGCTTTTAAGGCCTGACTCAGCGCTACCGTTAGGGCTGATTAGCTTATGTGCCTTACCTGGGAAAATACGTTGTACCTGTACGTGCAAATGAGCCTCGGGCTCCTCAATCATAACCAGGTGAATAGGTACTGGAGCGCCCTTTTCAGGATTTAGGCGAGCAGCTTTGAAGGAAACTAGTTGGTAACTAAGTGACTGTAAATTCTGATAACCGAGTCCAATGGAATATTCTGGGAGAAGCTCCTCTAATGAATCCTTCTGCATGCTGTATTGAACAGCTGTCCCATGGTCGAGTAATTCGGCTGTCTGTATGCGCGTGCGGAAACGAATCTCTTGGGGGTCATGCAAGCCGGGATACCCGAGCTCTTTAACCTCTTCTACGGATGGTCCAATAGCCTCATGAATCTTTTTATCTAGTTCCTGCTGGGCATCAGCAACAGCTTTTATGAGGTCAGCTCGATGCCCATGACCTGTTGCTGCCACATTTAGATGCTGTCGAGCAAATTTGAGAAGCTGATTAGAGAATAAACCTATGCGATGGGGACCAGAAGCAGACCGGGAATCGGCTTCCTCACTACCAAGGCCACGCTGTGCAGCCACAAAGTCTACTTTTATGATTTTCTGCAAATGTTTACGATCAATTGGACTAGAGTTAGCATCCAATATCTGGCTAACATAGGTCTTTATTCCGTCCAAAGGGTTGTTATCTGCATCCAACTTATAGGCCCGAACCTGGCCGAGTAGCGAAGGTTCTCGCAGCCAAAAATCAAGAAGATCAATCGGCCACGCAAGCGAATCCTTTCCCATATCCTTCACAGGTATTCTCGTCAGGTGATACTTCCAAGCCAACTGCTTCAGATCCTCAATGTTCGTAGCAGGTTCCAGACGCAATCGGACACCTACCCCGCCCCCCTTCCAACTGAATTTTGACAAGAACGGAGAGACATAGTGGAACATACCGGCCTTAGCATCGAACCATAGATCTAGCGTTGGCATCGCCGAAAGTAAGGTTCCAAGTTGCTCTACCCATTCATCTTCGGATGCGCCAGACGTAGATGGATCTTCTTCTAATGCGTCCCAAGCTCTTCCAAGTTCCCGCAATTTTGGCCATTGAGAAACACTGATATCGAAAGCACCAAATGGCGAGCCATCTGCGAGGAAATGGCGCAACGCTGCCAGAATTGATGTTTTGCCACTATTATTCGCACCGACGAGAATAGTAGTCTTTGGATCAACTTCAAGCTGGACCTTACCAAGTCGGCGGAACTGGCAAAGCTCAACAAACCGAAGGGATATCTGCCCAGTTAATGATGTGGTGGCGTCTGCTGCTGACATTGTGGCTCCTCTCAATCCGTATAGGGATGCGCCAACCTGTAGCAGCTTAGCGCTACGCCGTAAGCTCGAGTCCTTCCACCATGATGATGTTGAGGCACAATTAGAAAGAACTGACACGGCAAGTCATATTACCGCTTCGCTCAAAAATACCAATCCTTAATTATACTCTAACTGATTCATGTCACAGTGTTTTTGGGCATCATGCCATTCCGGCTACACTTGGACATCACGCCATTAAACGTTATTTCTCTCATGCTCAATGAGCCATTCTTTTCGCGAAATACCGCCTCCATAACCTGTCATGGCACCATCTTTTCCAATTATCCTGTGGCAAGGGATCACAATCGCAATTCGGTTTGCACCATTGGCAGCAGCGACGGCGCGTACAGCATTTGGCTTATTCATCCGTAGTGAGATGGCCTGATAGTGTGAGGTCTGTCCATAGGGAACTGCCCGCAGCTCGTTCCAAACGGATTGTTGAAAATCACTCCCCAGGGCATCTACAGAGAGATCAAACTGTCGGCGCGTTCCGGCAAAATACTCGCTGATCTCTTTTACTGTCTGCCGGGTATGGCTGTTTTCTCCGGTGACGATTCTGGCGTTAAATAAACGCTGAATATCGCGAAACTCTGTTTCTAAAATCCTGCGATCGGTAAACTCCAGCAGACAGACTCCCCGCTCTGTCGAACAGACAAACATCGGCCCAAGCGTCGTGGTAAAACGGTGAATGACTATCACCTGGGTTGCCTGAGTCGGCGCTGCACCAGTAAGCCGCTTGTAGGTATAACCAAACCCGCTCAGGGATTCATAGCCGTTGTCCAGCGCAACGTCAGTCGCCGTTCGTCCGCTTTTGAGCTCCTGCAGAGCAACGTTCACCCGCTGCATTCGTTGGAAAGCCTGAAAAGTGATGCCGTGATGTTGCAGGAACCAGCGTCTTACCCGCTCCGGACTGATACCATGCTGGCGAAGCTCCGCGTCTGCAACACGGGATTTAATATCGCGCCTGACAAGCGCAAGCGCCTGTTCAACAAATAATGGCGCGCTGTGCGCATTCTCAGCGGGTCTGCAGACCTTACAGGGTCGAAAGCCGGCCGCAAGGGCAGATTTGGCATCTTTATAAAATTCGACATTTTCACGTTTGGGCTTTCGCGCCCGACATACCGAAATGCAGAATACGCCCGTGGTTTTGACGCCAACAAAAAACACGCCAGTATATTCTGAAGCACGTTCAAGTAATGCCTGATACCAGATATCACATAAATTCTTATCGGTTATTTTCATCACCAAAAAGTCCTTCAAACGTTTGACGAGATCGGATCGCATGCATGACATCAATCAGCGTTGACTGCATGGCTGAATGCACAAAATTGCCCATGGAAATGCGGCTTACTCCGGCCAGCTTCAGCCTGTCGAATGACGAAAGGTCGGGCATACACATGACATTAAGAGGCAGACCCGTTGCCTCTGCAATGAGGCTGATGTCTTTCTCTGACGTCAGACAGGGAACAAAAAGGCCATCAGCACCTGCAGCTTTATAGCTTTGACCCCGTAATATCGTCTCCTGCAACGCATCTGCATGCCCGAGCAGGTACGTGTCAGTCCGGATGTTCAGAAACAGGCTATGATTTTCGCTTCTCAGCGCATCGCTTACTGTTCTCAGGGTACAGGAAAAATCAGAAGCATCGTCAAGCTGACGCACCCCGTTTATGACGCTGCTGTCTTCAAGGTTAACGCCTGCGACGCCTGTCTGAGCAAGGTGCCTGAGATTGGCTGTTATCTCTTCGGCTGAATCACCGTACCCTGCTTCCATGTCAACGCTCAATGGCAGCTTACTGACAGCCTGGATACGAGTGACCATATAAAACAGCGCATCAAATGGCATTCCCTGCCCGTCTTCATATCCCAGTGTGGACGCGATTGCTGCGCTGGAAGTTCCCAATGCCTGATAACCTGCTTCTTGCGCTGCGACAGCACTGGCGGCATCCCAGACATTAGCGATAAGAAGCGGCTCATGCTGGTTGTGGAGTTCTGCAAAGTTCATATCCATATCCTCTCGATAGATTGAAAATGAATCTATGCAGTCAGCAAGAACGTCACAACCGAAATTCAGACGACCATTTTTTTAGCAAACGTCGTCTGAACCCGGGGCGAACCAGATCGAAACCTTTCAAGGTCGGGTTCAGGCTTTCAGCATGGCAAGAACCGCCCATCGTGCCGCATCGTCTGCGATATTTTTCGGCAGCGCATCAGCCCGCAGATTGATATAAGCGTCAATAGCCCTTCTGATGGCAATGCTGACGGAGTCACGATCGTGTGTTGCCAGCGTGGAAGTCAGCAGGCCATCGGGATCAAGGCCATGGAATTCAATGCGGCGAACCCCACGTTGCGGCAGATTTGCACGACGGCACAGCATAGGTCCCAACACTTGCTCGCGGAAGAATGACAGCATGCCAATCGCTTCAAAGAGTTCGCCCCTTCCCAGTTTCACCGCCGCATAATGAAGCCAGATCCAGGCTCGGGACTCAAACCACTCCGGCGTCATGTCAGGCCATTGAGCACTATATTTTGCCAGTTGTTGTTCCAGAGCCAGGCGATCGCGGGTAAATAACACTGCAGGCTCCTCAACGCGTTGAGTGAGCATGTCCAGTGTGACAAATTTCAGATCGACATGGAGGAGTTCAGGACCATACAGGCATATAAGCAGACGTGGCTCTCCGACATGTTCCCCGGTAAAGGCATGCAGCAGATGCCCCAGTGTTCCGGCGAACTCAATACGCTGCGCCATGATTTCGTCATAGCAGAGAGGGTCTACCACAACAACAAAATCGAGATCGGAGTAATTATCGAACCCGCCATGAACAAGCGAGCCGCCAGCGAGAAGAGAGTGAATTCGCGAATCAGCCTGAAATTTAAGCTTGAGTTGCTCTGCAAAACTTCTGTGTAAATCGGGTAATGTACTTAGCATACTTTTTCCTGTTCACAAAAAAGACAAAGCATTACAGAATATCGAGCTCTTTAAATAAGGGCCAGATATTTTTGCAGGAACAGTCTTGCCCCTGAGGAGTTTGCTCGCGTAGCCATAAAGCAATCTCTTAGATATGAAGGGTATAGTTATGTTCTGACTGCCAGTCACGCAGTGAGCTTTGTCTGACTGCAGGCACGATATCGTGATTCATCACTTCAGCGAGTGTTGAATCTGTTTTTGCTCAGCCATAACTGTTATTGTTTTATATAATTTAGGCAGGAGCATTCAACGTTCAGGAGTGAAGAGTGATAGAAGCGCAACAGGAAGCGAAACTTCGTTCATACGGGTTTACTGATAAAAATATTACGGCTTTGCGTGCCGTACTTGAAGATCCGAAACGTAAAGATCGGACTCTGCATTCACTTTTAGTTGAGCTAAAAAGACGCTTCTACACGTCCTGGTTTATTGTCATTGGTTTACTGTTTTTTGCTACCTATGCCACTATCACTAATGATTATGGTAATGGTTGGATTTATTTCGCAATAATTATCGTTTTATCTCTTTTTATATTGGGAATGGCACCGCTGTCTGTCTCATGGAAGGCGGTAAAGTTTTTGCGCAATGAGGGGTAACCCTCCTTTCTGCCTGGCGAGCAAACTCTTGTTCATCGGTATTATACGTTTTGCCCATCGTATAAAGTTTATGGGCTGATTTTTTCACCTTCAATAGCCAATGTCGGCCCTGTCATTAAATACGATGAGGCGTTACATTAAAAACTATTTTCATGCGTTCAATGTCAAAAAGCATAAAAACATTGCTGTAATTACAGGGACGACTAATGAATATTGCATTCAAAAAATTGTATAATTGTTTATATAGGGAGAAAATTAGCCAGAGATATTATCTCTACCACGTTGTTCGTGATGATGAGGTGCTGAATGGGATTCACATACCCCGCCATTGCTGGAGCAATGCAGAATGATCAGAGAGCCTTTTCTGCTACTCTTGCTTCGCTGCAAGGAACGGCTTCAAACTTTGCTGCACATTGTATACAGGACTCGCGTGTCAGAGAGCAATATTTGCGCGATATTCAGAAAATGTCTGCTGAGCTTGTGCAAGCAGTCGAGAGCGGAAATATGTCTCCCCGAGAAGCAGCAACTTTAGCCTCCCAGACTCGTAACGAAATACTCGATCTTTCTCGGCTAAGAAACAGCCCGTAGGTAAAGCCTATGCGAAAAAGCTAAAACCATCGGGACGCACGATGGCTGACCTCACCGAACATTATGCGACTAAAATGTTTCAGCAATCTTTTGAGTCTTTATCGGAAAGGCAGCAGCCACTGTATTCAAGGAAATGATCCAGTCGGCCGGACGTGACAAGGGCGCGGTATCAGGTATCGCCAAAATGTTGGGTAAGGCAGGTAAGCGGGTTATTTTCGTTTCTTTAGCGGTCGCCGCGTATGAAATTTATCAGGAAGAAGATAAAACCACCGAAACAATGCATCAGGGCGCTATAGTTACTGCGGGCATTGCTGGCGGATGGGGAGCGGGTGCAGCGGTGGTTGCAACAGGTGTGTGCGCGGCAACTGCACCCGTTTGTATTGGTGTTGCGGCATTAGTGGGCGGCATTCTTGCGTCCGTAGGTACAGACCTCCTGTTCGGAACCGTGTATGTTTTACCGCAAGAGAGAAATTAATATGCATTTGACTGAAACCCAGCTGATCGCCCGCGTCCCCGTCTGGCACGCCTTATCAGAACTTTTTACCGGGCGCGAACTCCAGGAGTATGACTATCAATGGATGGCAAAGGTGCTGAAGAGATCCGGATTAAACCGGGAAGCGATCTTCAGAATTGTGGATGAGGAAGTCGCCCCTGCCCTACAGGCTAATCTGCTCTACAACCCAACGCCGGTGATGGACGGTTGGTCAGAGGAAGACATCACACGGCTTGTGATAGCGTATTTGAACAGAAAGCCGACAATTATCGAGCGCATCATTCCAGCCCGGGTACTGTTAAAACAACGGCGCAAACATATCAGTAACGAACTTAACAGGCTATCCGCTGAGTTGGATAAAAGCTTGTAAGAAGTCTTTAAATTCCCCCCACCAAAATCTCCCTCGGATAAAACCCTGAACGCCCATACAGCGCAATCCCGGCGTTATTCTGTATTCTTATTTCCCCATCACATTGACAAACATCAACGACACCGTCCCTCCCCTATGAAAAATTAAAAAGCACTCCCCCCAGCGCGATGGAATAGCCGCTCAACCCGGAAGGAACCCGAACATGTACAGACCCATCGTCGTCATTCTCTTTATTCTCCTGACCCTCGCCGCCCTCGCTGAAACAGGCTTTTTATCGTTTGGATAATCCTCAATCCATTGACCCTACGTTTAGGTACGTTGATCTCATTACAGTTTTTTCCTAAAGCCACCCCGCTTCGTCTGTGACATGCTGAATCACGCTCATAACCGATAACGTTAAATGAGGATATTATGAAAAAAACAATTATCGCTTTATCTGCCGTTCTGCTGGCTTCTCCAGTATTTGCTGCGACCACACATGCAACTGATGATACCGTCGCCGCGGCGAAGGCTAACGCCAACGAGGCGAAGCAAAAACTGCACGAAGAGCAGAACAAAGGTGAAGAGCTGAAGCTGAAACAGAAACATGCTGCGGAAGGTAAAAGCGAAAGCTTTGGCAGCAAGGTCAGCGAAGACTCCCAGAAAGCGTGGCATAAAACCAAAGAAGGCACTGAAAAAGGGTGGAATGCCACCAAAGAAGGCGCTGAGAAAGGCTGGAATGCCACCAAAGAAGGCACCGAGAAAGGCTGGAACAAAGCCAAAGAAGGCGCCAACGAGCTGGAAAAGAAAGTCACTGAGTAATCCCTTCGAAAGGCCGCACACGCGGCCTTTTTTATTCCCCTCTGCTCAACCTCCTGAAGACTAAACTTGTTACAGGGGGGACCTATCATGAACCACGTAGAAATCGCACCAGAAAGCCACGGCGTTGAAATCTCGGTGAATATCGTGAAAACAACCTGACGCATAACGCCGAATAGATCTTCAGGATGGCGCGTTTACTCCCTGCCACCCTAAAAGAGATCCTGAAATGCTACGACGCCTGGCAATACTGCTTGTTTTAGTCTGCCCGTGGGCTTTGGCCGCCCCACAGCGCTATGCCATCGACACCGACAACACCGCCATCCGGCTATCGTGGCATGCTTTCGGTGGCATCCTCTCGTGGGCCAGATTCAGCGGCGTCACGGGTGACGTTACCCTTAACCCGGATAATGCCCTTGACGATCGTATTCACGTCACCGTCCCGGTAGCGACCCTTGTGGCCTCAAACAGCCTGCTCACCTGGCAGCTGAAAAGCGATATGTTCTTTGAAGCTGAGCGCTATCCCACCATCGATTTTACCAGCTCTCGCGTGGTCGCTCAGGGATCGGGACGGTACAGGGTATTTGGCACGCTGACCGTCAGAGCCCTTTCCCGGCCGGTGATTCTGGAGGCCGTCGTCAAGGATGCGCACGCGCACCTCCTCACGCTGGATGCCACAACGGCTATCTCCCGCGCCGCCTACGGCATGGATAAATTTGCGCTGGTCGTTGATGATCGCATTGCCATCGCCATTGCGATCCAGGCCAGCGCGGTTCCGTCGTTATGACAGCTGGCGTTGCAGTTGCTCAGCGTTTATTTGCAACTGCGACGGCGGATTACGGCCAATCAGGACAAACTGATACCCCGCGTGATGCCACCACGCCAGGTTCATATCGTGCCGTTGCTCCTGTTGAAGCGCGGCCGTCGTCGCCTGTCCTGTCGGGGAGATGCAAAGCGCCATCGGGCCGAAGTCGGCATGGATCCAGGCGATTTGTGCAATCGAGGTGGTTTCATAGCGCAGCATACGCACCATCTTAAGCTCAGCCCCGCGCAGGATAAGCTGTGATGCCTGCAGCTGCAGGCCAATATCCTGTGCTGCCCGCTGCAGCCCGCGTTGAAGCACAGGCAGAGCGCTGTCCATATCCAGCAGCGTCTCGGCGCTGTAAAGGGACATGTATTGTGCTTCGAGGTCGCGAATATGGGCATTCTCATCCACAGCGCCGGTGGCCGGGCTCAGCCAGCGCCCGACTCCTGCGCCCACCAGCAGAAAACTGAGCGACGCCGCAATCAGAGCTCGTCTGCTCACCCCCGCTGACGTGACGGATGGCGGCTCGGGAAGGGCATCCAGCCGGGCCTGCATCTTCGCCAGCGGAGCGTCGTCCAGCATGGCGGTAAACGCCCGGGCATAGTCCTGGTTGCTTTTCATCAGCTCAGCAGTGCGCGCTGAGAGCCGGGCATCGCTTTTGAGCCGGGCGGCAAATTGCTGTGCGTCGGCAGGAGACATCTCGCCATCTATCCATGCCACGATAGCCTCGTCATTATAGGGCGGTGTAAAACGGTGCGCGTTCAAGAGCGTTTCTCCTTCGCCGGGGGCGGTGCGTCATTCGACTTTGCCAGCGTCGCCCGCGCCGTTGCCAGACGGCTCATCACGGTACCAACCGGCACCGCCAGGGTGTCCGCTGCTTCCTGATAGGTAAAGCCTTCGACATAAACCAAAAAAACGGTGTTGCGCTGGGCTTCGGGGAGCGCATTGACGCGCTGCATCACCTTCAGGTAGTGCAGACGCGTCTCATCCTGTTCACGGGTGTCCGGAGCGATAAGTTCATCACTGGCGACAAATCCCTGCCCCTGACGGACGTGCCGCGCCCGCAACTCGGAGATCCAGATGGAGTGCAGGATCGCGAAAAGCCACCTGTCGATACGCGTGCCAGGGGTGTACTGACGGCTCTTTTCCAGCGCACGTACGCAGGTGGACTGAACCAGTTCTTCAGCGATATCCCGGTTTCGCGACAACACCAGCCCATAGCGCCAGAGGCGCGACAGATGCGCGGCTAACTGCTGGCGAACCTCACTGGTAGCGATATGTTTTCCCTCCACGAGAACGTCAGGATCCCGGTTGCCCGTTAATGGCGGCCTGCAGATCGCGGTACTCCTCACAGGTCTGGCCGCAAATACCGGCAATCACTTTCAACTGCTCTTTTGCCAGATCGGGCCGTCCTTTCACCATCCACGCCTCGCCGAGATACTCCCGGGCTTGCGCATAATCGGGGGCGATAGCGAGCGCACGCTGGTAATAACCAATCCCTTCGTCCGTGCGGCCAAGTTTACGGGTGGCATACCCGCGATAATTCCATGCTTCCGCGGTGTTGCCGTTTTTCAGCGAATCAAGAAGATTCAGCGCCGCCTGGTACTCGCCTTTTTTAGCGAGATGATACGCATAGTCAGTTTTGTCCTTATCGCTGAGGCTGCTGCTCTTGTCGGGCACGCATTTCTGGGTTGCGCTGTCATACACCTGTCCGGAAGGACAGTCGGGTGTTTTGCTCTCGGTACTATTATCGCCCATGGCCAACGCCAGCGGCGCGTACAGTGAAAAAAGTAGCACCGGGATCAGACGAAGAGAGGGGGTGTTCATACAACGCTCCTGGGTATGAGAGATTACGTGAGTAAACGCGTGGGCGCGCTTTTTATTCACTTTCCCGCTGATTTTTTTTACAGCAACAAAATCATGCCTGTGGCGTATTTCTTAGCAATATAACTGTGGTTATTTTACAACCCTCCCGTCCTGGAATTATTTTTCTCATTAGCAGAAAATGACGCATATAAAAGAATATTTTTAAACCCTGTAAAAATATAATATATCTTACATCAAAAACGTTACCCTATCTTAAACCGCAATTAAGCCACCATAAACAACACCCGTTGAAATAAGATAACAAAATTCACCTACCAATTTTTTATCAGCATTATTCACGCTTAAAAATCACGTTCTTCAAAATCAAAATAATTCATTTAAAACAAAGCATTATGCATCAAAAACCCTATTCATCATCTATAAACCAATACCCACATCACATTCTCCATCCGTATTTACAGAAGCTTAATTTGCATATCCAGACTTTTCTGACTATATCATTTTCATACCGTCCCGGATTAATTCCTCTATTAATTACAAGGTTATATAAAAGACAAAATCACATTGTTGATAATTTTTCTTAAATAAATAGATCCGCTCTGATGTTGCCACTCTCTATTCTGGCGGGCATCGTTCGCGCTGAAAAAAATACGGTGAGTACTGTTTAAATAACAGTCACTCCGCCGGGGGCGCGCTTTACCCTTCACAGAGATGGCTCGTCTTGCTCGCCGTTAACGACAACTCTGCTGGAGTCATCACTAAATGAGCCAAATCTCTGTTATATCGAAACTTACGGGCGTTGAAACCACATCAGAAGGCACCCAGGTTACGCTGAGCCACACCTCTATCGTTGAGCTTAAGGTTGAGCGAGCCAATGTCGCCGATTTCGCCCGCAGCGGTAACGATCTGGTGATCACGCTCCACTCCGGCGAGGTGATTACCATTAAAAATTTCTACGTCACCGATGCTCAGGGGGCGAGCCAACTGGTCCTGCAGGACAGCGAAGGGGCGCTATGGTGGATTCAGGATCCCGCCGGGGCCGCCACCTATGAATCCATCGCCTCCACGGACGTCCTGCTTGCCGCATCCGGCAGTGATGCCGGTGGCGCCGCCATCTGGCCATGGGTACTGGGTGGCATTGTCGCCGCAGGTGGCATCGCGGCGGCGGCAAGCACCGGAGGCGGCGGCGGTGGGGATGACGATGATGACAACGGCAGCAACCCCGGCACGCCGACAAACCCTTCCGATCCGGATACCACTCCGCCGAATGCGCCGTCCGGCCTTCAGTTCTCGCCGGATGGTAAAACCATCTCCGGTACCGCCGAGCCTGGCAGTACCATCACGCTGAAAGACGCCGACGGCAACGTCATCGGCACCGGCAAAACCGGCAGCGACGGTAAATTCACCATCGACCTGGGCACGCCGCTGACCAACGGCGAACAAATCACCGCCACCGCAACGGATCCCTCGGGGAATACCAGCCCGGGCACAACCGTGACCGCACCGGACATCACCGTCCCGGATGCTCCAGATATTCTGCTGGTGAATGACGATGTCGGCAGTAAGGCTGGCCCGCTGGAAAACGGCGAGCGTACCGATGATCCCCGCCCGACCTTCAGCGGCATCGGCGAGCCAGGCAGCACCATCACCTTTTACGATAACGGCAAGCCGATTGGCACCACCCAGGTAGATGCCAAAGGTAGCTGGAGCTTTACCCCCACCACCGATCTTGCCAACGGCAGCCACACCATTACCACAACCGCGACCGACGCGGCAGGCAATACCAGCCCGGCATCCGCAGCCGTCAGTTTTGTTGTCGATACGGTTGCGCCCGGAGCCCCAACCATCACCAGCGCAACGGACGATATTGACCCCGGTAAAGGGACGGTAAACAGCGGGGGCAGCACTAACGATCCGCGTCCTCAGCTCTCGGGTACCGCAGAAGCCGGCTCCACCGTAACCATTTACGATGGCTCTGTCGCTATTGGCACTGCGGTGGTGTCCAGTAACGGCACATGGTCCTTCACCCCACCGGTCAATCTTGGTGAAAGCGCCCACCAGTTTACCGTTCGGGCAACCGATGCCGCCGGCAACACCGGGCCAGCCTCTCCGGTCTTCACCCTCACCGTGGATCTCACCCCTCCGGCAGCGCCAACGGCGATTGTACTGAGCGATGAGACCGGGGCCATTAAAGGGGCGATTACCGCTGGCCAGTTCACCGACTCCTCTGAACCGCTTCTGGCGGGACGAGGAGAGCCTGGCGGCACAATCCTGGTCTATGACAACGGCGTGCTGATAGGGCAAACCACCGTGCTGCCCAACGGCACATGGAGTCTCCGGCCAGACAACCCGCTCGCGGAAGGCCCGCACTCGATCTCCATTAAACAAACCGATGCGGCGGGTAACCAGAGCGCAGAGTCGCAGCCGGTGAACTTTACCGTGGATACCACGCCACCGGCGCTGCCCGTTATTGCCATTAACCCGGTGGGAACCCAGGTCACCGGCACCGCCGAGCCAGGCAGCAAAATCGTCATCACCAACAGCAACGGCGACGTGATTGGCCGCGCCACCACTGACGGCAACGGTAACTTTGTTGCGACCCTTTCGCCTGCCCAAACAAACGGCGAGCAGCTTTCGGTGGTAGCCACTGACGCGGCGGGCAACCAGAGTCCAGCGGCGACCCTCACCGCACCGGACACGACACCGGATATCCTCTCTGTGGTGGATGATGAACCCGGCGTCACAGGCCCCATCAGCCAGAATGGGATCACCAATGACCGCACCCCTACCCTGAACGGCACGGCGGAGCCCGGCTCGACCATCACCATCCATAGCGGCGGCGACGTCCTCGGCACGGTTGTTGTTCCATCATCCGGCCAGTGGACCTTTACGCCATCCACCCCGCTGGCCGAAGGTGCCCATGTACTGACGGCGACATCAAGCAACGGTAACGTATCAAATGCCTGGACCATTACCATTGATGGAACTGCGCCTGATGCGCCCGCCATCACCCAGCTTGTGGATAATGTGCCTGGGCGCACCGGCCCGCTGGATGTCAACGAAACCACTAATGACGCAACGCCGACGCTCAACGGTACCGGCGAACCCGGCTCAACGATCACCATCCGTCTGGATGGCGTCGATATCGGCACGGCGGTAGTCGGTAACAGCGGCGCATGGACCTTTACGCCCACCACACCGGTTGGCGACGGCACGCATACCCTGACCGCGATCGCCACCGACGTCGCC
This sequence comes from Enterobacter sp. WCHEn045836, assembly GCF_003965585.1. Taxonomy (NCBI): domain Bacteria; kingdom Pseudomonadati; phylum Pseudomonadota; class Gammaproteobacteria; order Enterobacterales; family Enterobacteriaceae; genus Enterobacter; species Enterobacter sp. WCHEn045836. The sequence continues at coordinate 25,285 of NZ_RXPT01000019.1, read as the reverse complement.
GGTAACACCAGCCCGGTATCCGGTGGATTTACCTTTACCGTTGATACCACCCCACCGCCGGTCGCGACGCTGGCAACCGTCACCGACGACGCCGGAGACGTTAAAGGCCCGCTCAACAGCGGCGATACCACGGATGACACCCAGCCGTTACTTCAGGGCAGCGCCCCGGATGGCACGGTCATCACCGTGTATGACGGCACCACACTGCTCGGCACCGCAACGCTCGACGGCAGCGGCGGCTGGAGCTTTACCCCTACCACGCCGCTCACCGACGGCCCACATTCGCTGACAATCCATGCCACAGATGCCGCCGGGAATACCTCGATTTCGGATCCGTTCGAGCTGGTGATTGATACCGTCGCACCGGCCACACCAGACACGCCAGCCATCACCGTTAACCCGGATGGCTCAGCACCTACGTCGCTGAACCCGGGGGAAACCACCCGTGATACCACACCGACGCTGAGCGGTACCGGTAATCCGGGCGATACGGTGACGATTTACAACGGCACCGACAAAATCGGTGACGCCGTGGTGGACGGCGACGGCAACTGGAGCTGGACACCCTCCACCGACCTGCCCAACGGCACCTACGACATTACCCTGACCGTCACCAACAAGGACGGCGCGGGCAACGAAAGCGCCCCGTCCCAGCCGGTGACCATCACCATCGACACCGACGCACCGGCTGCGCCAGCGGTCCCGGTGATTACCGACAGCGTCAGCCAGATAACCGGCCCGGTGGCCGATGGCGAAACCATCAACGATCCGCGTCCGGTACTGAGTGGCACCGGCACGCCGAATGACGTGATTACCATTTACGACAGCGTTGATGGCGGCACGCCAACCGCCGTGGGTACGGTCACGGTAGACGGCAACGGTAACTGGAGCTGGCGTCCTGAAAGCGCCATTGACGAGGGCAGCCACGAATTTACCGCTACCGCCACCGACGAGGCGGGTAACGTCTCTGACCCTTCTACGGGGATCACCATCACTGTCGATACCCTCGCACCGGATACCCCGGTGATTAGCGCCGTCGCCGGTGAGCCGAATGGCGGTTTTACTACCGATACCACGCCAACCGTCGGCGGAACCGGTGTGACGGGTGAAACGGTGATCGTCTACAACAACGGCGTCGAGCTTGGACGCGTGGTAGTGGTTAACGGCGAATGGTCTTTGACCCTGCCCACGCAGACGGATGGCCCGCTGAACATCACCGTTGCGGCAGTTGACGCAGCGGGTAACGTCAGCGCACTCAGCCCGGTCTATACCGTCACCGTCGATACCACTGATCCTGAGATCCCGCTGATTAACAGCGTTGAAGACAGCCAGCTCACCAACGGGACGCTCTACACCCGCGACGGTACGCCAACCCTCAACGGCACCGGCGAGCCGGGCACCACCGTGATTGTCAGCGTGGACGGTACGCCATCCACAGTCCAGGTCACGGTCCAGCCGGACGGTACCTGGAGCTGGACCGCCGACACCACGCTGGGGGAAGGCCCACACAGCTTTACCGTCTCGTCGGTCGACCCGGCGGGTAACGCTTCAGGAAGCTCTGCGCCGCTTGCCGTTACGGTGGATACCGTGCTTCCGGCAGCGCCGGACAATATCAGCGTGGCCGCACAGGGGACGCCGCTGACCGGTACCGGCGAAGAGGGCACCACCATTATCGTCAAAGACGCCAGCGGTAACGTGATCGGTACCGGGGTAGTCTCAGGCGGCAACTTCTCCGTGGCGCTCAGCCCGGCCCAGCAGGACGGCGCGGCGCTGATCATCACCGCCACGGATGCCGCAGGTAATCTCAGCCCTGAAGCCTCCTATACCGTCACTGGTACGCTGCCGAATCTCCCGGACGTGCCCGTCATTACGGTCATCAACGACGATACGGCCCCGGTCACGGGCGATGTGAAAGACAAAACCACCAACGACACGACGCCGACCCTTGTCGGGACGGCAGAGCCAGGCAGCATAATTACCGTCTACCAGGACGGTGTGCAGGTTCTGCTGCCAACCGTGACCGCCGATGCAAACGGCAACTGGACCTATACGCCAGCTCTGCCGCTGGGTGAAGGAGCGCACACCTTTGAGGTCACCGCCACGCTGAATGGCGAAACCAGCGGACGTTCACCGGCGGCGACCGTCACCGTTGATCTCACCGCGCCCGACGCGCCTGTTATTGGCGCGGTTATCGATGATGTCAGCCCTGGCACCGGCCCACTGACAAACGGGCAGACCACCAATGACAACCGCCCAACCCTTACCGGTAGCGGCACGGCGGGCGATACCATCTCCATTTACAGCAACGGCACCCTGCTGGGCACCACCGTGGTCGGCCAGACGGGTAACTGGAGCTTCACGCCGTCCGCGCTGGCGGAGGGCAATAACGTCCTCACCATCCGTGAGACCGATCCGGCGGGCAACCAGAGTGCACCATCGGCAGGCTTCACCATCGTGGTTGACACCAGCTCCACCACCCCGGTGATTGTTAACGTCACCGATGATGTCGGCAACACCGCCACGACCGTGGTCAGCGGCAATACCACCAACGATGCAACGCCAACCCTCTCCGGTACGGCGGAAGCGAACAGCGTGGTGACCATCTTTGATGGCAATACGCAGATTGGCATCGTCACGGCGGACGGTACCGGCGCGTGGAGCTTTACGCCTGAGACCGCCCTCGTCGAAGGGCCACACAGCTTCACCGTCAAGGCCACCGATCCGCAGGGTAACATCAGCCTGTCGTCAAACGCCTGGAGCGTGGTGGTTGACCTCACGGCGCCAGCGGTCCCCGTGCTGGAAACCGTCAGCGACAACGTGGCGGGCGGGGTCGTCGGTAATCTCACCACCGGCCAGGTCACCAATGACACGACGCCAACGCTCAGCGGGACAGGTGCCGTCGGCAGTACCATCCACATTCTGAACAATGGCGTGGAGATCGGTACCGCACCGGTAGACAGCAACGGCAACTGGAGCTTTACCCCTAATCCGGCGCTGGGAGATGGCAGCTATAACATTCGCATCAACGCCAGCGATGCCGCCGGTAACGTCTCAGCCAACTCGCCGGTCTTCGTCTTCACAGTTGATACCGCCGGTCCTTCCGCGCCGGTGGTCACCAGCGTGATTGACGATGTCGGTCCGGTCACCGGGACGCTCACCAGCGGCAGCAGCACCAACGACACGAACCCCACCTTCAACGGCACGGGCGAAGTCGGTGCCACGGTGCACATCATTGTCGATGGCAGCGAGATTGGTACCGCGGTCGTCAATGCTCAGGGGAACTGGACCTTCACCCCGGGCACGGCGCTCACCGAAGGACCACATGCCATTACCTTCAACGCCACCGATGCAGCAGGCAATACCGGCAGCACGTCGGCACCGATTAACCTGACGGTGGATACCTCCGCCCCGACAGCGCCGTCCATTTTGACCGCGAGCGATAACGTGGGCAGCGTTCAGACACCGCTCTCCTCCGGGCAGAGCACGGACGACACCACCCCAACCCTTAACGGCACAGCCGCGGCCAACGCGACCATCACGGTCTATCAGGACGGCCAGCAGGTCGGCACCGCCCAGGCTGACGGCAGCGGCGCGTGGAGCTTTACCCCGTCCACCGCGCTGGCGAATGGTAGCCACACCTGGACCGTCACGGCCACCGATGCGGCGGGCAACGTCAGCCCCGCATCGCCTGACTTTACGCTGGTGGTGGATACCACTGCGCCTAACGCGCCGGTTATCAGCCAGGCGGTTGATGACGTGGGCACGATCACCGGCCCGGTCAGCTCCGGACAAAGCACCGACGACACCATTCCGCGTCTCGTTGGTACCAGCGAGCCGTTTGCCACGGTGAATATTTATGAAGGAACGACGCTGGTGGGCACCGGTACCGCGGATGCCAGCGGAAACTGGAGCATTCTGCTGACCACCACGCTGGCAACCGGTCCACATAGCTTTACGGCTCAGGCGACGGATGCGGCAGGTAACACCAGCGCGCCGTCAGCGACCTTCAACCTGACCATCGACACCACGCCGCCTGCGCAGCCGGTGCTGAGCAGCATTGTGGATGATGTCGGCAATGCCGCTACGCCTGTCGCCAATGGCGGATTGACCAACGACGCGCAGCCAACCCTCACCGGGACGGCGGAAGCGGGCGCGACGGTGAAAATCTTCGATAATGGCGTGCAGATTGGCAGCGTTGTCGCCACCGGCGGTAACTGGAGCTTTACTCCGTCACCGGCGCTCAGCGATGGTCAGCACAGCCTGACGTTCACCGCCACCGATGCGGCGGGCAACGCCAGCGCACCTACCACCGGGTATGTGATCAACGTGGATGCCACCGCGCCAGCCGCGCCGGTCATCAGCGCGATTGTAGACGACGTGGGCAGCGTTACCGGGCCGGTGACGGGCAATAACCCGACCAACGACACCCGACCAACGTTGAGCGGTACCGCCGAAGCCAATGCGACGGTACGTATCTACGACGGTACCACGCTGGTGGGCACGGTCACCGCCGATGCCAACGGCAACTGGACGCTGGCGCAGACCACCACCACGCTGACGGAAGGTTCGCACAGCTTCACCGCCACCGCCACCGATGCCGCGGGCAATACCAGCGCGCCATCAACCGTGACCACAATCCTGGTTGACCTGACTGCACCGGGCGCACCGACCAGCCTGCAGGTGATCGCTAACGGAACCCAGGTCACCGGTACCGCGGAAGCGGGCAGCACCGTCACCATCACCAGCGGTACCGGAACGGTGCTCGGTACCGCGACGGCAGACGGTAACGGCAACTTTAGCGCTACCCTCACCCCGGCGCAGACCAACGGTGAAGCGCTGCTGGTCTACGCGACCGATAAGGCCGGTAACGCTGGCGTCAGCGCCTCGGTGGTTGCGCCATCAACCAACATTCCGAACGCACCGGTTATCGCCAACATTGACGATAACGTCGGTAGCGTTACCGGAGGGCTGACCAACGGTAAAACCACCGATGACACCACGCCAACCCTGAGCGGCACCGCACAGCCGAACGCCACCGTCACGCTGTATAACAACGGCGTGTCGATGGGTACGGTTGTGGCCGATGCCAGCGGTAACTGGAGTTTTACGACCCCGGCATTAAGCGAGGGCTCACACGCCTTTACCGCCACGGCAACCAACTCAGCCGGCACCAGCCCGATCTCGCTCCCGACAACCGTTATCGTCGACGTGACGGCACCAACCGCGCCTGCCGGGACCTTTAACGCTGACGGCAGCGTATTGACCGGTACGGCCGAAGCGGGCAGCACCGTCACCATCCGCCTCGCGGACGGGTCAACGGTGACCACCACCGCAGACAGCAATGGCGCCTACAGCTACACCTTCCTCAACAAGCAGACCGAAGGCCAGACCCTGCAGATCACTGCCACCGATGCGGCGGGTAACACCTCGCAGCCGGGCTCGGTCCTTGCGCCGGTGGTGCCGCTCTCTGCCAGCAATAACGTTGAAGAGCTGGAGCTCAGCACCACCGCCACCGTCACCAACAGCCAGTACAGCGACTACGGCTTCCTGCTGGTGGGCGCCGTGGGCAACGTGCTGACCCTGCTGGGCAACGATACTGCCCAGGTTGAGTTCAACGTGGGCAGTGGCGGCAGTGCGGATATTGTGGTGAATGCCAACGCCACGGGGGCCGTGCTTTCGCTGCTCAACACCCTGGAGCTGGTGGTGCAGCGTTTCGACAGCGTCAACGGCACCTGGACCACCGTCGTGGATACCGGACAACCGCAGTTCGCCGACCTGCTGACCCTTGGGGCCACCGGCGTGTCGCTGAACCTGACCGGGCTGGCTGATGGCCAGTATCGCGTGCTGAGCTACAACACCAACCTGCTGGCAACCGGCTCGTACACCAGCCTGGATGTGGCGGTGAAAGAGACCAGTGCCGGTACCGTCACGGGCGACACCAGCCTGGACGGTAACGTGATCCTGGATACCGATCCTACCGCAGGCAGCGACAATGCCCCGGCAGGTACCACCGTCTCCGCCGTCACCAACGCGCTGGGGGTCACCACCAGCGTCAACGCCGACGGCACGGTGATTCAGGGGCAGTACGGTACGCTAACCATCAACCGCGACGGCAGCTACACCTACAACCTCACCGACACCAGTGCAGCCGTCATTGGCCGCACGGAGAGCTTCACCTACACCATCACCCATAACGGTGTCAGCGCGTCGGCGAACCTCGTGCTGTCGCTCGGTGCGGGCAGCGTGGCGAATGGCATTGTCGCCGTAGACGACGCGGCTTCCCTGACCTTCGACACCACCGTCCAGGCCATCGACAACGGCACCTCGTCGCAAAGCGGCTTTACCCTGGTGGGGATCAATCTCGGCAACACGCTGGGGCTGAACCTGCTGGACGATATGACCAACCCGATCATCTACACCGTGGAGGAAGGGACGACCCGCACCATGACGATTCAGGCCTCCGTGGGGGGCGTAGCCCTGGCCTCGGTGTTCGACCTGTACGTCTATAAGTTCAACAATGCGACCCAGACCTTCGAGCAGATGCGCGTTGAGCCGGGCTGGCTGCGTGCGCCGCTGCTGGGGGGCACCTCCTCCCAGCTGACGCTGAACCTGCCTGGCGGGGAGTACTTGTTCCTGCTCAATACGGCGGCAGGGATCACCGCGCTGACGGCCTACACCCTGAGCGTGCTGGAGGATCATGTCTACAGCGTCTCCAGTATCGGAGAGAGCACCACGGGGGATGTGCTGGCGAACGATCCGGTGCCGGATGGCACGGTGGTGACGGCAGTGAACGGTGTGGCGGTTAACAGCAGTGGAACAACCGACATTCAGGGAGAATACGGCACGCTGACCATTGATTCGTCCGGTCAGTACACCTACACCCTGCGAAACGGCGTGGGTGCGGACCATATCAGCACGCCGGACACCTTCGTCTATACCATTACGGCACCAAACGGCGCGAAAGATACGGGCTCGCTCAACATTACCCCAACCGCGCGGGCAATGGATGCGGTGAACGATGTCAGCACCGAGATGAGTGTCACGTCGGTACACCATACCTCGGCCTACGCTGACACCAACGTCGGCAGCGCCAGCTGGACCACCTCGTTGTTAGGTACCACCACGGGCAGCGGAAGCGGGACCTTTGTGGTGGATCCGAACACCGCCCTGCATAGCGCGTCGCTGCACTTTGACGTCGCGTCGCTGCTGGCGCTGGGCGGACTGACGGTGAACTGGACGATCAGTGATGCCAACGGTGTTATCCGCACCGGCTCCTTCAGCGGTGGCTCTCTGCTGGGCGGCAGTATTGACGTTCCCCTGACCGGGCTGGATCTGAATGCCGGGACCTATACGCTGAGCTATACCGGCAGCGTACCGGGGCTGAGCGTGGGCAACATCACCATCACCCCGAGCGTGAACGGTACCACCTACTCGCTGACCCAGTTCGACTCCACCAGCGGCCACACCGTTGACGGCAATATCTTCGACGGCACGGATTCCGCCGGGGCGATGGATCAGCTGCAGTCGGTCGATACCCGCGTCACCATTACCGGCTACGACGGCACCATCACCACGCTGGATCCTTACACCGGCAGCACGCTGGTCAACGTCACGGGTCATTACGGCACGCTGGCGATTGGCGCAGACGGCCACTACACCTACACCCTCAACAGCGGGGTGTCGCTCTCAACCATCACGTCGAAGGAGGTCTTCAACTACACCCTCACCGATGCCAACGGCAATACGGACAACGCCACGCTGACCATCAATATGGCGCCGCAGTTCGTCAGTTCTGAGCATAACGATGTCATTACCGGCACCGCGTACGGCGATACGCTGATTTATCAGGTGCTGAACAGCACCGCAGGCAACGCCACCGCGGGTAACGTCAGCAGTACCGCCGGCGATCACTGGACCAACTTCTCACTGGCCCAGGGAGACAAAATTGACATCGGCGATCTGCTGGTGGGCTGGAACGGCAGTGCGTCAACGCTCGGTAATTACCTGCATGTGACGAACAGCAATGGCAGTACCGTGATCTCCATCGACCGTGACGGTACAGGAAGTACCTATACCAATACCACGCTCGTGACGCTGGATAACGTCCAGACCACCTACGACGAGTTAGTTAACCAGCAACACATCGTGACCTGATAGCACCTGCAGTACCTGACCCGGGCGCACTGCGCCCGGGCATAAACAATAAAGCTGTACTTATTTTTTATTAGGGACATGACATGGGAAAGATGATGCCTTACTGGTGGCTCTCGTGCTGCCTGATATCTGTGCCCGCACTCTCCGCTAATCCGGCGGCGATGATCAATACCGGACAACTTCGCGAAACGCAGGAACTCCCCTCCCTGAATGGCCGCGTGGCGCCTGTGGTGGGCAATGCCGCCCCCGGCACGCTGCAGCTTGGCGATGCCGTCAACCGCGCCGTCACCTGGCACCCGGCCATCAGTGAAGCGGTGGGAAAGCTCTACCAGCAGAGCGAAGAGGTGGACGTCGCCAAATCGAAATACTACCCGCAAATTAACGCCGGAATGGACAACGGCTATACCCATGACGGCGATGATAACGGCTTCACGCCATCGCTGGTGCTCTCCCTCTCCCAGATGCTGTACGACTTTGGCAAGGTGGCAAGCCAGGTGCGTGCCGAAAACGCCGGGGTTGCCCAGCAGCAGGCCAACGTGCTGGTGAGCATCGACACCATCGCCCACGATACCGCCATCGCCATGGTGGAAGTGCAAACCTGGCAGCAGATGGTCGACACCGCCAAAGAGCAGCTCGACGCCCTCTCCTCCATTGGCAAGCTGACCCGACTGCGTAACGACGAAGGGGCCACCTCGCTCTCTGACGTGGTGCAGACCGATGCCCGTATCGAAGGGGCCCGCGCCCAGCTGATGCAGTACCAGGCCAGCCTCGACAGCGCCCGCGCCACGCTGATGAGTTTTCTCGGCTGGAACTCCCTCAACGAGGTGGGGAACGATTTTCCGCAAAAGCTGGCCCGCAGCTGTGACATCGCCGAGCCGGACGATCGTCTGGTGCCTGCGGTGTTAGCGGCCTGGGCGCAGGCGAACGTCGCCCAGGCCAACCTCGACTACGCCAACGCCCAGATGACCCCGACCGTCTCGCTGGAGCCGGAAGTGCGTCACTACCTCAACGACCGCTACGCGGGTAACGAAACGCGGGATCGCACGCAATACTCCGCGTGGGTGAAAGTGCAGATGCCGCTCTATCAGGGTGGTGGCCTCACCGCCCGGCGCAACGCCGCCGGGCACGCGGTGGAAGCGGCGCAATCCACCATTCAGCGCACCCGCCTTGAGGTTCGCCAGAAGCTGCTGGAGGCGCGCAGCCAGGTGATGAGCCTGCTCAGCACCCTGCAGATCCAGGGTCGTCAGGAGGCGCTCAGCGCCCGCACCCGCGAGCTCTATCAGCAGCAGTATCTTGACCTGGGCTCACGCCCGCTGCTCGATGTGCTCAACGCCGAGCAGGAGGTCTACCAGGCGCGTTTCACCCAGCAACAGACCCTTGGCCAGCTGCATCAGCTGCAGCTCAACTGCCTCTACAACACCGGGCAGTTGCGCCATGCGTTCGATCTTGATAACCGCACCATCCAGACCGTGGAGATCCAGCCATGAAAGAGCGTGATATGCCGCAAGCTGAACCCATGACGGATGACGCCCTGGCCCAGTGGGCGCAGGCCTTTGGCTTTATTGCCACGCGCTACCGCGTCGCCTGCTCTCCCGGCGCGCTGCTGGCAGGCGCACCGTGGCTGAAAGGCAAACCGATGGTGCCCGCCCTCACCCAGCTCGCCCGCGAGGCGGGGCTGTCGTTTCAGCTGCTTACCGCCAGCCAGCAGTCGATCAACAGCTGGCGTCTGCCGGTGGTGGTGGCGCTAAACGACGGCAGGGTCGGGGTAATCGAACATTTCGACGGCGACGATACGCTGGAGGTCAGCTTCTTTGACGACCAGACCTACACCAACCGTTTGTCGATGACGGCGATGCTGCCCGCCATCCGCCACGTCATCGCCCTGCGTCCGCTGGCGGCGCTGAAGGACAGTCGGGTGGACGCCTATATCTCAAAATACCGCCCGGACTGGCTCTACCGGCTGGTGATGCGCGACCTGCGCCCCTACAGCTGGGTGATGCTCGCCGCGCTGTTTATCAACGTGCTGTCGCTCTCCGGGATTGTCTTTTCCATGCAGGTGTACGACCGGGTGATCCCCGCCCAGTCCTACCCGACGCTGTACGTGCTGACCATCGGGGTGCTGATCGCCACCCTGTTTGGCTTCGTGCTGCGCGTGGCGCGCGGGCACATTATGGATCTGCTGGGCAAGCGCTCGGATCTGCGCGTCTCGGATCGCGTGTTCGGCCACGCCCTGCGGCTGCGCAACAGCGCCATCCCGCGCTCTACCGGGAGCTTTATCTCCCAGCTGCGCGAGCTGGAGCAGATCCGCGAGATGGTCACCTCCTCCACCATCTCGACGATTGTCGATCTGCCCTTCTTCTTATTGTTTGTGGTGGTGCTGGCGATTATCGCCCCGCAGCTGGCGTGGATCGCCCCGGTGGCGGCGGTGATCATGGTTCTGCCCGGTCTGCTGCTGCAGAAGAAGCTGGCGGAGCTGGCGAAACAATCCGCCCATGAATCGACCCTGCGCAACGCGGTGCTGGTGGAGAGCGTGCAGGGGCTGGAAGACATCAAGCTGATGCAGGCGGAAAACCGCTTTTTGCAGCAGTGGAACAGCTATATCCAGATCACCGCGGAATCTGGCCTGCGCACCCGCGAGCTGACACAGAACCTGATCAGCTGGGGGATGACCATCCAGAGTCTGGTTTACGCCGCCGTGATCGTGGTCGGCGCGCCGATGGTGATCGACGGCACGCTGACCACCGGTTCGGTGGTCGCCGCCTCGATGCTGGCCTCGCGCATGATCGCCCCCATGGCGACGCTGTGCGGCGTGCTGGCCCGCTGGCAGCAGGTGAAAGCGGCAAAAGAGGGGCTGGACAGCATTATGCAGTTGCCGACCGAGAACCAGCGCGAGGAGACGCCGATCCGCCAGGATGTGCTGCGCGGTCACTACCTGTTCGAGCAGGCGCAGTTTCGCTATCACCCGGAGGATCCGCGCATGGCGCTGCGCATCAACCGTCTGGAGATCAAGCCCGGTGAGAAAGTGGCGATCCTCGGGCGTAACGGCGCGGGCAAATCAACCCTGCTGCAGGCGATGGCGGGCGGGATGGATCTGGCCGGCGGCGAGCTGCGGCTCGACAACCTCAGCCTGCCGCACCTCGATGTCGCCGACGTCCGGCGCAACGTCGGCTTTATGACCCAGAACGCGCGGCTGTTTTACGGCACCCTGCGGGAAAACATCACCCTCGGCATGCCGCGCGCCACCGACGACGAGATTTTCGCCGCGCTGGAGTTAACCGGCGCGGCGAGCTTTGTGCAGAAGCTGCCGAAGGGGCTGGACTATCCGATCATGGAGAACGGCGTGGGGCTCTCCGGCGGCCAGCGGCAGTCGATCCTGCTGGCGCGCATGCTGCTGCGCGACCCGAATATCGTGCTGATGGACGAACCCACCGCCTCGCTGGATGAGCATACCGAACGGGAATTTATCCAGCGTCTGAGCGCCTGGCTCGGCCACCGTACGCTGATCGTCGCGACCCATCGCGTGCCGGTGCTGGAACTGGTCGAGCGGGTGGTGGTGCTCAAGGAGGGCATGCTGGTGATGGATGCCCCGAAAGCGCAGGCGCTGAACAACAGCCGCATGCAACAACAGCAGGCAGCCGCCGCAAGGGAGTGGAAAAATGAAAATCAGTCAGCGTGATGCCGCGGCAATGGACGATCTGGATAATGCGCTCGGTTCCGAAAGCGGCTACAGCGGCGCGCGACGAATCGTGATCCTCTCTCTGCTGCTGTTTATTGTCCTCGGGATCTGGGCCTGGTTTGGCATACTGGATGAGGTCTCAACCGGTACCGGCAAAGTGATCCCCAGCTCGCGCGAGCAGGTTTTACAGTCGCTGGACGGGGGGATCCTCACCGAGCTGAACGTTCACGAGGGCGATCAGGTGCAGGCCGGACAGGTGCTGGCGCGCCTTGATCCCACGCGTTCAGAATCAAACGTCGGCGAAAGTGCGGCACGCTACCGCGCCTCGCTGGCCTCCAGCGCGCGCCTGTATGCCGAGGTGAACGATCTGCCGTTGAAGTTCCCCCCTTCGCTGAAGGAATGGCCGGAGCTGATTGCCGACGAAACGCGGCTCTACAACTCCCGCCGCGCGCAGCTTGAGGATACCCAGCGGGAGCTGCGCGCCGCGCTCGATCTCGCCAATAAGGAGCTGGCGATCACCCAGCGGCTGGTTAAAACCGGGGCCGCCAGCCACGTAGAGGTGCTGCGCCTGCAGCGGCAGAAAAGTGACCTGGAGCTGAAGCTCACCGACGTGCGTTCGCAGTATTACGTTCAGGCGCGCGAGGCGCTCTCGAAAGCCAACGCGGAGGTGGATATGGTCTCGGCGATCCTGAAAGGCCGTCAGGATTCCGTCACGCGCCTGACGGTGAAATCGCCGGTGCGCGGGATCGTGAAAAACATCAAGGTCACCACCATCGGCGGCGTGATCCCGCCCAACGGCGAGCTGATGGAGATCGTGCCGGTGGACGATCACCTGCTGATCGAAACCCGCCTCTCGCCGCGCGATATCGCCTTTATCCATCCGAACCAGGAGGCGCTGGTCAAAATCACCGCCTACGACTACGCCATTTACGGCGGGCTGCACGGGGTGGTAGAGACCATCTCCCCGGACACCATCCAGGACGAAGCCAAGCCGGAAGTGTTCTATTACCGGGTGTTTATCCGCACCAGCCAGGATTACCTGGTGAATAAAGCAGGCAGGCACTTCTCAATTGTGCCGGGGATGATTGCGACGGTGGATATCAAGACCGGGGAGAAAACGGTGCTGGATTATATGATTAAGCCGTTTAACCGGGCGAAGGAAGCGCTGAGGGAGCGGTGATGAAACGCCTTACATCATTTCCTGAAGCCGCCTCGCAGGATTGGATTTCTCCTGGATAACCTTCTTCTTTTTATGGTTAACCGGGCGTATGTTCCTCCCACGCCAGCAAAATCTGGCGTCGGGATTGGCATCCCGGTTAAACTTAATGGCGGCGTCAGCTCTTGTTGCGCCGTGCGTCTGGCTACATTCCAATGGTGGGCTGGGCGGGGGCGTCGCAAGACGCGCCGGTGTCCATTAAGGCCGGTAATGCCAACTCCGTTCAGTCCTGCCACCCGGGAAATTGGCATTTCTCTGGCAGTGTCATAATCACTTAATGGAAACTGTCATATGACCACCAGTAACGCACTTTTCACAACCCCTTTCGACTGCCACACCGACTTCATCGATCTTGCCGACAATTGCCAACGCTATTGCGAAGCGCTGGTGGAAGAGACCAATCCCGCCAGAAAAATAGCCCTCTGCGGTCGTCTTGCCTCGACGTTTGCCCTGCTCCGCCCAATGCTGCTGGAGCCTATCCCTGAGCATCTACAGGAACGTCTCACCGTCGATCGGTTTCCCGAACGTGAGCCTGTATTCAACACCGAATCCGACCAGCTCTGCCGCTACTGCGAGGAAATTACCCAACTGTTGATTAGTGGCGCGCTCACGCCCGAATCCGCACGCGTGATGGGGGATTTGCTCTTTGAACTCACTGGATATTTTGCCGACCAGCTAAAAGCCCCGCGCTGGCTGAGGACGGAGGCTGGAATCGCGTTGCTGGGTTGAGCCCGGATTGCCGGGTGGCGGCTACGCCTTACCCAGCCTACAAAACCTTGTAGGCCCGTGCAAGCGCAGCGCCGCCGGGCATAGAGCCACACGCCAGAAGTGGAATCCTCCTCGGAGAATTAACCTTTAGTCATGCATCCCACTTCCCTTCAGCCATTCCCCAGGTAACATAACAGCAGAAAAAAACCGCACTTGCGCACTGTGCAGGAGTGCATTATTATCCACTCAGCTTCATGGACTGGAGCTTACCAGCATTATGATTAATCATTTTCGGGATCAATGGCTTGAGGATTTTTTTCTTTACGGGAGATCGAGCAATGTTATTCCTTCAAATCTGGAAACCGTTCTTGCAAGAAAGCTCGACCTCATCAATGCAGCCATCTCGCATCGGGATTTGCGTTCACCACCGGGCAATATGTTTGAAGCATTGAATCCGCCGCTGAAGGGATATTCCTCAATCCGGGTAAACAGACAATACAGGCTTGTATTTCGCTGGGCAGAGGGAAAAGCAGACGATCTCTATCTCTCTCCACACAAGTACACGCAACACAAGTGAGGCACCAACTATGATACTTCAACAGGCACTCCGCAAACCCACCACGCCGGGCGACGTGTTGCAATATGAGTATCTTGAACCGCTCAATCTGAAAATCAGCGATCTGGCGGAGATGCTAAATGTACACCGCAATACCATCAGCGCGCTGGTAAATAACAATCGCAAGCTTACCGCCGATATGGCGATAAAATTGGCAAAAGCCTTTGATACCACTATTGAATTTTGGTTGAAATTACAACTGAACGTCGATATCTGGGAAGCACAATCAAACTCCAGAACGCAAGAGGAGCTGAGCCGTATAAAAACCGTTGCGGAAGTCATGGCGAAGCGTAAAGGTGGTCAACCGGATGTTGCCTGATTCAGCACAACATTTACCTACTTAATACTTTTTCAGGAGGAAATCATGCGCCAACGAACCATTGTCTGCCCTATCATTCAGAGTGACGGTACCTATCTGCTGTGTAAAATGGCCGACGATCGCGGTGTGTTCCCCGGTCAGTGAGCTCTCTCCGGTGGCGGCATGGAGCCAGTCGAGACCATGGAACAGGCGTTGCGACGTGAGATCCGCGAAGAGCTGGGCGAAGCACTGGAGATCGTTTCGGTCACGCCCAGGGCTTTTCGCGATGACATCCGGGTGAAAACCTACGCCGATGGCACCACAGAGGAGATTTATATGATCTATCTGATCTTCGACTGCATCAGCGCCAACCGGGAAGTCACGTTTAATGACGAATTTAAGGAGATCGCCTGGGTTAATCCGGAATCTTTAAAAGAGCGGGATCTCAACGACGCCACGCGCATTACCTTCGCCCAAAAGGGACTTCTTTAACCGCCCACTGCCCCGGCGTTTTACCGGTCCATGCTCTGAAAACCTCAATAAATGCGCTGACGCTGCTGTAGCCACAGGACAGCGCAATCCACCCCACCGGCTTCCCCGCGGCCAGCCACTCCATTGCCTGCATTACCCGCGCCAGTTGCCGCCAGTTAACGAAGTTCATTCCGGTCTGGGCACGAAAACGACGGTTGAACGTACGCACGCTCATCCCCGCCTGGCGGGCATGGCTCTCAACCGTCTGATTATCATCGACAAACTGCAGCAAATGCCTGACCACGTCCTTCAGACGCGGATCCGTCGGCACGGGCAGAGTAAAGTGCACCTGGGGTGCCACGGCAAGCTCATCCAGCAGCAGGGTGAGCTTTCGCGGATCGTACTCGCTTTCAGCAACGCTTAAGCGGGAAAACAGTGCATGGGTAAGATCGTCGGGCTCGAACAGGGCGGGCACATCGGGAAGCCTTGTGCAGCAGGCGGGGTCAAGATAGATGGCGCTGCCTTCTATCGCGCTTTCAGAAAAGGCGGCGTGCTGATTACCTGGCGGGATCCAGCCGATGTGTTTTGCCGGTACGACCGAGCGCCCCCGCTGCGACTCAATCACCAGCAGACCCGTTGTAATGCGCCACAGCTGGCCTGCACGGTGGCTGTGCCAGGGGGTTCGGTACCCGCCAGGGTGAAGGAGCGTTTCAGTACTGACCATGTCATGTTGACCGAAAATCGTTATTCATCGGCGTATTACAGAAACTGCGTCTTCTGCTGTCAAGGATAATGGCGACTTAACCACATAAGGAGCCCCTAATGAGCATAATCACATCCCTGATAGCTGACGCCGACAACGCCGCGCAGCGCGAAAAGATGGCGTGCCTGTTAACCCGCTTATTCAACGGCGATATCGATCCGGCAGAGGTCTTTACGCCCGATTACCAGCAGGTTACGGACGGTCACACGCTTGATTACCGGGGATTTATCCAGCATCTGAGCCACGTCAGCTCGCAGACTCGCACGATCGCCTTTACCGTGGCGGAAATAGCCTGTCATCACGAACTTCTGGCTGACCGGCATATCGTGACGGTCACGTATCCTGACGGTCGTCAGGCAGAGATCGAGGTTTACCTGTTTGCGACGCTGCGTGAAGGGAAAATCTGGCGGATCCATGAAGTCACGCGGGCCCTCAGCGGCGATGCTTCAGATCGCACGCTGGCTCATGCGACGGAATAACGTCACTCCGCCGGGCCCGGTACGGTTATACACCTCAACAAAACGTGTATTGCGCATAACGGCAGGAGCGCCGTTATGCGCAGGTCTGTTACAGCGATTTTTTCAGGCGACGAACCGCTTCTTTCAGCTCTTCATCCGTTGGTGTGACAAACGACATACGCAGCGTCGAGTGGTCTGGCTCACTGCAGTAGAAAAATTCACCCGGCACAAATACTACGCCGTTGCTTAACGTCTTTTCCAGCCAGCGCGTGGTATTACTACCCTTTTTCATATTCGCCCACAGGAACATGCCGCCCTTCGGCTTGTGGAACGACATCACATCGCCCAGTTCGGCTTCCAGTTCGTTGGCGAACGTCTGATACTTCTGACGGTAGGCTTCGCGGATCATTTTGATCTGCCCGGCCAGACGCCCGGTTTTCAGGTATTCGTAAGTCATCAGCTGCGACAGCGTGCTGGTGTGCAGATCGGTGGTTTGCTTCAGGTTCACCACCGCGCGCTTCAGCCACTCCGGTACCAGCACCCAGCCCACACGGGTGCCCGGCGCGAGAATTTTAGAGAAGGTTGAGGTATACACCACGTTCTCTTCGTTGCCGATATCGTTGGCATGGGCAATTAACGGGCGGAAAACTTCGTCGGTGTAATTAATTTCACTGTACGGATCGTCTTCGATAATCACGAAGTCATAGCGCTTCGACAGTTCCACCAGCTGTTTACGGCGCGCCTCAGACAGCGTAACGCCACCCGGGTTACCGAATGTCGGCACAATATAAACCGCTTTGATGGGTTTATTTGCCACCAGGGCTTCGAGTTCATCCACTTTCATGCCGTCGCCATCGGTGCCAACGGATTCAAAATTCGCCTGCGCCAGACCAAAGACCTGCAGCGCGGCAAGATAGGTTGGGCGCTCGACGACGACGGTATCGCCCGGGTTAATTAACGCGCGCGCCAGCACGTCGAGGGATTGTTGTGAACCGGAAGTCACAACCACATCATCCGCTTTACAGCGGATCCCGCGCCCTTCGCAGATGCGCTGGATCTCGTCCCGCAGTCCCGGCACACCCTCGGTCAGACCATACTGGAAGGCTTCACCAAAATGCTGCGACAGTACGGCATCAGCGGCCATTTTCAGACCTTCGTGATCGAACAAGGCCGGGTTAGGAATACCCCCACCCAGCGAAATGACGCCTGCCATTTTGCTATGTTTTAATAATTCACGGATGGCGGAAGATTGCAGGCCCTGCGCACTGCTGGCGAGTTTGTTTGCAGACATTCTTTGATTACCTTCTTTTTTATATTGTGCCCAATCTTAGCAGAATATGAGCAATAAATTCCGTTAGCTTAGGGAGGGGACGTAAATCCTGGCGCCACAGTAAATGCACCGGCCTCGGCGCGGGTGTAAACGGCTCCAGAACCCGAACCAGTCTGCCGCTTGCCAGCTCTTCGGCCACCAGCACCTCCGGCTGCAGCAGCAGCCCCGCCCCGGCGCGCGCCGCCATACGTAAGCCGTAGCCGTCGTTGCAGCGTAAAACGGCATCGCGCTTCCAGCGCACCTCGCCCTCCACACCCGGCAGCCGCCATTCGTTACGCGCGGTCCATACCGTGTGGGAAAGACAGAGATGGTCCACCAGATCGGCAGGCGTTTGCGGCGTACCGTGGCGCGCCAGATAATCCGGCGACGCGCAGATCACCATGTTGTAAGGGCACAGGTATTTCGCCACCAGATCGTCATTGCGGATATCACCAATGCGAATGGCCAGATCGACCCCCTCTTCCACCAGATCCACCATCCGGTTGGTGAGATCCAGTTCGATACGCACTGCCGGGTAGCGCTGCAAAAAGGTGGCGGTCAGCGGCGCGATAACGCAGCCGCCAAACGAGGTGGGTGCCGTCACGCGCAGGGTGCCGGCCGGCGCGGCACGCAGGCGTTCCACCGCGCTTTCGGCAATCGACACCTGCTCCAGCACCCGCTTCGCCTCGTCATAATAGACCCGTCCGGCGTCGGTCAGGCTTTGACGCCGCGTATTGCGCTCCAGCAAACGGGTGCCAAGCTGTGATTCCAGCAGCGCAATGTACTTCCCCACCATCACCGACGACATATCCAGCCGGGACGCCGCACCGGTGAAGCTGCCGCTTTCCACCACGGCGATAAAGATTTCCATGCCGCGAAGCTTATCCATATTACAAACCTCTGGTTAGCAATCTTCTAACTTTAGCCCAGTTTATCCGACTTTTAATTTATTAAAGAATGAAGGCTCATAACATGAGGAGTCGGCTATGAAAATCGTCATTATTGGTGCCAGCGGTACGGTTGGTCGTGCAGTAGCGGAAGAGTTGGGTCGTCGTCATGAGGTCATCCGCGTCGGCCGCACGCAGGGGGACTATCAGGTGGATATCACCTCGCAGGCGAGCGTCCAGGCGCTGTTTGAAAAGGTTGGCCCGGTGGATGCGATTGTCTCCGCCAGCGGCGGGTTGTACTTTGGCCCCCTCGCCACCATGAAGGACAGCGATTTCAATCAGGGGTTACAGGATAAACTGCTCGGACAGGTGCGCCTGGCGCTGACCGGCCAGCACTACCTGAACGATGGCGGCTCCATTACCCTGATTAGCGGGATTGTGGCGCACGAGCCCATCGCGCAGGGCGTCAATGCCACCACGGTGAATGCCGCGCTGGAAGGGTTTGTTCGCGCTGCCGCCTGCGAGCTGCCGCGTGGGATCCGCATCAACCTGATAAGCCCGACGGTTCTCACCGAATCGGTCGAAACGTACGACGGCTTCTTCCCGGGCTTTGAAAGCGTGCCGGCCGCCACCGTGGCGCAAGCCTATCGCCGCAGCGTGGAAGGCGTGCAGAGCGGCCGCGTTTACAAGGTCGGTTACTGATCCTTACGGGCGGAAATCAGCACCAGCATCGGGCGGTCTGCCTCTTCGGCCAGCGCGGGCCAGGCGTCAATCTGTGCCTGCGTTGGTCCCCATTCGTTCACTTCGCTTACCGTTAACCCGGCGGTGATCAGCGCGTTAAGCGTGCTGCCCAGCGTGCGGTGATACTTGATCACGCCGTCTGCCAGCCAGTTGCTGACGCGCTGGCCTTCGTCCTGATAGTGGTTCACGCCCCAGAAACGCACGCCGGCGTCATCGGTCAGCCAGCCCTGACGCGTCGCGCAGGTGTAAATCGGGTGCTCCATGGAAAAGACCAGGCTGCCGCCAGGTTTCAGCGCACGCTGCACGTTGCCAAACAGGGTGTTCAGCTCGGGCAGATAGTGCAGCGCCAGCGAACTGTAGACCAGATCGAAACTGTTCGCTTTCATCGCCAGCGATTCCAGATCGCTACGTTGATACACAATCCCGTCATCGTGGGTCAGCTCTGCCGCACGGGCGAGCATTTTTTCGGAGATATCAACGCCGGTTACCGCAGAAGCGCCCAGCTCACGCGCTGCGCGGCAGAACCAGCCATAGCCACAGCCGAGATCGATAACCGATTTGCCGTGTAGATCCGGCAGCATGCTTTTCAGCGCAGGCCACTCCGGCGCGCCATTCAGGCCGTCTACCGAGCGCGGCAACTGGGCGTAACCTTCAAAAAAGGCGGGGTTGTCGTAGATATTTTGTGCCATCACGGACTCCTTCATTGCAACAGAGGCGAGGGTAAAACACCCCTCGCCCGTTGACAACTAAACCGTCTGGCGAATCAAAGCCTGCGCCGGATCTTCTCCACCATGGCTGCCGTTGAGATCCCGTAGCGATCGTGAAGCGTCGGGAGCGCACCTGCATCCAGGAAAGCATCTGGTAGCGCAACGGTATCAAAGTCGACATGCACGTGATGACGCATCAGCAGCGACGCCACGGCCTCACAAAGCCCCCCTACAGTGCTGTGGTTTTCGGCGACCACCACCAGCCGCCCAGGTTTCGCGGCCTGCGCCAGGATAGTCTCCTCATCCAGCGGTTTAATGGTGGGCGAATGCAGTACCGCCACGCTGACGTTATCCTTACGCAGTTGCTTTGCGGCCTCCAGCGCGCGCATGGTCATCAGCCCTGAAGCGATGATCAGGACGTCGCTCCCCTCTTCCAGCAGCGCGGCTTTGCCCAGCGTAAACCGGTAATTGTACTGGTCCAGCACCACCGGCACCTTGCCACGCAGCAGTCGCATATACACCGGCCCATTGTGCGCCGCGATCGCCGGTACTGCCTGTTCGGTGTCTATCGCATCGCAGGGATCGATGATGGTCATCCCCGGAATACCGCGCATAATCGCAATATCTTCCGTCGCCTGGTGGCTCGGACCGTAGCCCGTGGTTAATCCCGGCAGCGCAGCGCATATCTTCACGTTGAGATGCTCTTCGGCGATAACCTGATGAATAAAATCGTAGGCACGACGTGTGGCAAAGACCGCATACGTCGTGGCAAAGGGAATAAACCCCTCTTTTGCCATTCCCCCGGCCGCGCCCATTAAGAGTTGCTCCGCCATCCCCATCTGGAAGAAACGTTCCGGATACGCCTGGGCAAAGATATGCAGATCGGTATATTTCGACAAATCCGCCGTCATACCGACAACTTCCGGGCGCTGTTCCGCCAGCTTCACCAGCGCATGGCCGAACGGTGCAGAGCGCGTCTCCTGGCCGTCTTCCGCAATAGAGGCAATCATGGCCGACGTGGTTAAACGCGGTTTTTTCTCCGTTATCTGGCTCATTACAGCACTCCTTCAGGTTTGTTGGCATCCAGCACGGCGAGTGCCTTTTGCCACTCGTCAGCATCCACGCGAATAAAATGGTTCTTGTCACGTTGTTCGAGGAAAGGCACACCTTTGCCCATCAGCGTGTCGCATAAAATGACGCGTGGTTGGTTTTCCGGATAGCGTCTGGCGTTATCAAACGCCGCAACCAGCGCAGGGACATCGTTGCCATTTACGCGCTGCACGTACCAACCGAACGAGGTCCATTTATCCTCCAGCGGCTCAAAGCCAAGAATTTTGTGCGAGTTGCCGTCTGCCTGCTGGCGGTTAATGTCCACCAGCACGATCAGGTTCGACAGGCCATGGTGCGCTGCAGACATAGCCGCTTCCCAGGTTGATCCTTCGTCAAGCTCACCGTCCGACATGGAGTTAACGACCCATGCCGGGCTCTGCTTGTGCTTCAGCCCCAGCGCCATGCCGACCCCAATACTTAACCCCTGCCCCAGCGACCCACCGGAGATCTCCATGCCCGGCGTGTAAGTTGCCATACCGGACATTGGCAGGCGACTGTCGTCCGAGCCGTAGGTCTCCAGTTCCTCTTCAGGAATGATCCCCGCTTCAATCAGGGCGGCATAACAGGCAATAGCGTAATGACCGTGAGAAAGCAGAAAACGGTCACGGCCTTCCCACTCCGGCTCGTCCGGCTTGAGGTTCATACCGTGGACAAACGCGGTGGCCAGTACGTCGGCATAGCCCAGCGCCTGCCCGATGTACCCCTGCCCCTGCACTTCGCCCATGCGCAGCGCATAGCGGCGAATACGCCATGCCGCCGCGGTAACCTGTTGAACTGTAGTATCCGTCATCGTCGGGTCTCCTTAATGGATCAGCATGCCGCCGTTCACGTCGAGCGTGATACCGGTGGAGTAAGACGAAAGGTCGCTGCCGAGGAACAGCGCGGCGCGGGCAATATCCTGCGCGTCGCCGAGGCGGTTAAGCGGAATGCCCGCCAGGATGGTGGTTTTCATCTCATCGCTGAGCTTGCCTGCGGTGATGTCCGTCTGGATAAGGCCGGGAGTGATGCAGTTTACGCGTACGTTATCCGGTCCCAGCTCGCGGGCCATCGCTTTCGCCAGGCCCAGCACACCGGCTTTAGCCGCGCTGTAATGGGGGCCACCGAAAATACCGCCGCCGCGCTGGGCTGATACCGATGAAATGCAGACAATGCTGCCCGACTTCTGCGCACGCATGGTGGGGATCACCGCCTGGGACATCAGCAGCGTGCCGCGCAGGCTAACGTCCAGCACCGCGTCGTAATTCTCGCGTTTAATCTCCATCAGCTTGATCGGCTGAGTAATACCGGCGTTATTCACCAGAATATCGATACGCCCGTATTTTCCCAGCACCTGCTCAATGGCGGCGTTGACCTGTAATTCATTGCTGACGTTCGCCGCCAGGCCCAGATGCTCTTCACCCAGATTCGCCGCGGCAGCCCGACTGGCTTCGGCATCTAAATCGATAATCACCACCTTCGCACCCTGCCCGGCAAATAATTTAGCCGTGGCAAAACCCAAACCGCGTACAGAAGCCGCGCCGGTAATAACGGCGACTTTATCTTTCAGTAGCATATATTTACTCCATTCTGATAAAAGGGGTTTATTTTTTATTTCGGCTCATCCAGCAACATAATCATAAATAAGCCAATCGCTGCACAAATACCGAAATAAATAAAGACAGAGTTAAAACTTCCTGTTTTATCCAGCAGATAACCCGCCAGCATCGGGGAAACAAATCCGCCGAGATTCCCGCCGCTATTGATAATTGACGCGGCAATGGGATAGGTTTTACTGTCTGCAACCGCCATACCGTAAGCCGTAAAAGCAGGCCAGCCGATATTCAGACAGAGGCCGACAAAAAACAGCCCCACACAAACCGCAACGGTGCTTTGCGGGATATTCAGCATGATGACCATCATTAACACGGTGCTGATGGCGGTAAACATCATGGTCGGTTTACGCCGGCGGCCGAGCAGTTTGTCGGATACGTAACCGCCAAAGATCGCCCCGATAAACCCGCCGATGCACGGCATACTGGCGACCAGCCCCATGCTCATAAACGTAAAGCCTTTCTCTTTCACCAGATAGAGCGGGATCCACGTCAACAGGCCATACAGCACGCTGACCATCATGAAATAGGCCAGACAGTCGCCGAGGATATTCTTCGAGGTAAACAGCCCTTTCACTGTGCTTACCGGGGCTAAGTCCCGCACGCGGATCAGGCGGTCAAGACGTGCAAAGCCCGGTGAAATCACGATGTTTTCCCGCCTGGCGTCCGGCGTCTCCTGGCCCGCAGTAATGGTCTCCAGTTCGGCTTTAGAGACAAATGTGCTCTCCGAGGGTCTGGTACGCACCAGCAGATACCACAGAACGGCAATGACCAGACCGGGGATCGCGAAGGAGAAGAAGACCCAACGCCAGCCCCAGGTCATGGCGATCCACACCGCCAGCGGCGGCACGAGGATCGGCGCGAACATGGTGGCCGCGATGTAGACCCCCGTGGCTGTCGCCTTCTCCCTGGGGGGAAACCAGTTATTGATGGTGGAGGCCAGTCCGACGGGGCACGGCCCCTCCGTTAGCCCCAGGCCCAGCCGAATACACTTCAGACCCAGAACAGAGGTCGCCGTACCCATCAGCCAGGTAAACGCCGAGAAACCGAATATCGACAGCGCCACCATGCCGCGAATACCCTTTTTGGCGATAAAAAAGCCCGCCGGAATTTGGCTCAATGCGTATCCCAAAAAGAACATACTGGCGATGGCACCGGCTTCGAAATTATTGATATGAAACTCATCAATGATAAAGGGCAGTACTGCACCAATATTTGTCCGGTCAGCATAGTTAATGGCATAAACAATAAAAATTAATGCCAGCACAACGAAACGGTAATTGGTTTTTTTCGTGTTTATGTAGGGGACAGCTTGTTCTATACGAGACATAACTTACCTCATTATTCGAACAACGTGAGTCGTTTTATTTTTACGTTCAAGGTCAATATATCGGCTCATAAATGAAACACCATTCAATAAACCTCATTTATTGCTGAGATAAATTTGATTCGCGATACAGCTCAAAAAAATAACATCGTGATAAAATTGCCCGCATGCCGTCTCAATGTTATGTTTTTTATCAATAAACATGACAGGAGTAGGCTATGTCCGCGCAGGATCGCCAGACGTTATCACTGCCCTCGCTCAGAAATTTGCAGGCATTCATCGCCGTCGCTAACGCATTGAGCATCCATCAGGCGGCCGAACAGCTCAATGTCACCCCCTCCGCGGTCAGCCATCAGATCGCGTCGCTGGAGTCGTGGATGGGCAAGAAATTATTCATCCGCAGCGGCAAAGGGGTTCAGCTCACCCCGACGGGAGAAAAATATCTGCGGGAGGTCTCGGCGGCGATGAGCGCCATCGGACGCGCCACCGATCAGATCGTCAAAGAGAAAGATAACGCCGTGCTTCGGGTGCACTCCTCGCCCACCTTCGGGTTGTCATGGCTGTTGCGCCGCCTGGGTAAGTTTCGCGCCGAATATCCCGATATCACCATCAATCTCACCTGCTCCTATGAGAATCTGCAATTCGCCAGAGATAATATTGATATTGATATTCGCCACGGTATCCCGGACTGGGATGCTTACCGGGTGATGACCATTAAAAACGACACGCTGGTGGTGCTGGCCTCGCCGGAGTATGCACAAAAACACCCCATCAGCACCCCCACCGATCTGCTGCAACAGTCACTCATCTCGTCCACCAGCACGCTGGTGAACTGGGAAAAATGGTTCGCCTGGCACAATATCGACAGGCCCTGGCTCAACTTCAGCCTCAGCTTTGACCGCTCCTATATGAGCTTTGAGGCGGCGCGCATGGGGCTGGGATTTATTCTTGAGAGCAAAATGATGGCGACAGACCACCTGAAAGATGGCTCACTGGTGCAGGTACTGCCGGATGAGATGGGGATCGCCATTAATGCGCACCATCTGGTGATGCCGCATATGAATGAACGCGCGTGGAAGATCCAGCAGTTCGTTGAGTGGATTGACAGAGAGTTGCGATTGTCGGGCTATCACCTGTAACGTCGGGTGGCGGCGTCGCCATACCCGACGTACAAAAGTGCGGCCTGATGCCCTCACCCCACCCCTCTCCCACAGGGTTGAGGGATCCTCATAAAATAATACCTGCACGGAGGACC
>NZ_RXPT01000018.1:0-100375 GCF_003965585.1 Enterobacter sp. WCHEn045836 | reverse complement strand
GCAGTGCAACGCGGCTTTCGCTCACCGTTGCGAGGTCCCGTATAATACGTTTTCCTCATTCAGAGTCAAGTGATTATTTTCACTTTTCTCTGTCGGCATTCATCTCTGAACCCCGCTAACCCGGCGGCTTGCAAGCCGTTGTTCCGTGTCAGTGGAGGCGCATTATAGGGAGTTCTCAGACGTTGACAACCCCTCTTTAAAAAAAAACGTTCAACCGTCTCTTTTTTGCTCAAAACCGTGCTACAGCGCGAGTTTTTCGAGCGTTTCAAACCCATAACGGCGCAGAACGGGTAAAAGTTGCTCAGTCTCAGTTGTTAATGCCATACAAAAAGCGATATTCGCATCGGCAGATTTGGCATCCGGCGCTTCATGTTCCAGCAGCCAGGCAGTACGACGGGCAATAGCCGCACCGGAATCCACCAGACGCGTCCCCTCCGGCAGTACTTCTAACAATTCTTCCTGTAAGAGCGGAAAGTGAGTGCAGCCCAGTACGACGGTATCCGGAGGTTCCGGCATACGCAGCCACGGGCGAAGAATACGACGCAGCTCCTCAAGTGGCACCGTCTTGCCATGCAGCTTCGCTTCAGCCATCTCCACCAGCTCTGCTGAACCGAGCATCGCGATCTGGCATTCATTGGCAAAACGGTCGATAAGTTCACGCGTATAAGGGCGCTTCACCGTGCCGCGTGTTGCCAGCAGACCCACAATGCCATTCGCCGTCAGACGCGCAGCTGGCTTTATAGCAGGAACGACACCCACAACCGGGAACTGAAATTTTGCGCGCAAGGCTGGCAGCGATACCGTGCTTGCGGTATTACAGGCGATGACCGCCAGCGCCAGGGGATAACGCTGCTGTACCGCGGTGACGATTTCAACGACACGCTCAACAATAAAATCCTCACTCTTCTCCCCATAAGGGAAAGCGACGTTATCGAAGGCGTAGATATAATGGAGATCCGGCAGGAGATGCCGAATCTCATCATAGACCGAAAGCCCACCGACGCCGGAATCAAATACCAGCACGGTGGGACGCGGATTAGAAGGTGTAGCTGCCAGACAAGGTGTATTCCCGTCCTGCAGTTTGGTAGCCATAAACTGTCTCGTAATCTTTATCGAACAGGTTGGCTATTTTACCACGAACTGTAAGGTGAGAGGTGACAGGATATGAAACTGCGACATCCCACAGGCTTACCCCGCCCATTTTGACCTTCTGACTCGGCCAGGTACCGAAGTCGGTATCGTAGCGCGTACCCAGGTAGTGATAAGTCAGGCTCCAGTCAAAATCATAGATCTGGGTATCAAGCTGGTACTTCACCTGCTGCTTAGCACGGCGGTCCAGCAGCTGGTTGGTTGCCGCATTGCGGGCATCAACATAGTCATAACCGACAGTATGCATGACCGGGCCAGTATCAAACGAGGCAGTAGCTTCGACACCTTTAATACGTGCCTTGCCGACGTTGTAGAACTCCATTAGGTTATTGTTGAAGTCGATCAGGTTCTCAACATCGTTACGATAAGCCGACACACGCCAGTTCACACCTGCGGTAAGCCCCTCGAACGCACCTTCCCACTGCTTACTCTCTTCAGGCTCAAGACGGTCATTGCCGTAAGAGCCATAGAGTTGCCCCTGATTCGGTGCTTTATAGGCTGTGCCATAAGAGGCAATGAAACGATAACCGTCAATAAACTCCCAGCCTGCACTGCTCTGCCAGGTGCCGTGGCGACCAAACTGTGAGTTGTCGTCGCTGCGAACCGCCCCTTCCAGAGTGACCTCACCAAACTGCTGCAACCCGGTCAGGTAGACGCCCGTGTTGCGAATGTCGTAGGCATTCGACACGTAGTTGGTGTTAGGTTCAGTACTCTGCTTCTGCCAGTCGATACCCGCGCCGATATTACCGTGGCCCACGTCCACAGAGTTTGTCCACTGAACGTTGTACTGTTTGATTTCATCCAGCGTCGCCGTGGAGTCATAACGCCCAAGATGCGGATCGTAGTTAAAGTCCTTACTGTGGCTGTAACTGGAAAGCAATTGCGAATGGAAGATATCGTCGTTAAAGCGCACTCCGGCATCCCAGGTCTGGCTATATAACTGACGGGTATCAACAAGCACATTTGGATTGTAATAATTGTCATAGGCAGTACGGTTGCTGTAGCCATACCCGCGAACGAAGCCGCTCCATTGATCGGAGAACGCATGCTCAAGCGCACCGTAGATCGTTTTATTCATGTAGCCGTCACGATCGGTTTGCGGAACGCCGCCGTTGTTGCCGTCCGCCACCACGTCAAAGCCTTTGGTATACGTGTAATCACCAGCCAGCGTCACACGCGTGGAGTCACCCAGCGTCTGCTGCGTACTGCCGCCATAATTTTGGTAACCATGCGAGCCTACGCCTGCATTCAGAGTCGTACCGTCCTTGGCGCGGGTGGTAATGATGTTCACAACGCCACCAATCGCATCGGAGCCATACACCGCCGAACGCGGGCCACGAATGTATTCGATACGCTGCACCAGCGCGATAGGGAACTGGCTGAGGTCGGACGACCCCGTAACACCAGCCTGGTTAAGGCGGATCCCGTCGACGAGGATAAGAACATGGCTGGAGTTAGTGCCACGAATAAAGAGTGAAGAAGACTGCCCCATTCCGCCGTTTTGCGCGGTATCCACACCCGGCAGGCGGCGCATAACGTCGATAACGGTCGTGGATTGCCAGCGTTCAATATCATCACGCGTCACCACAGACGTGGGCGCCAGAACGGTATTAAGAGGTTGTTCAAAACGATTTGCTGTCACCACCAACGAGTCAGCGCTATCCTGCGCCCAGCCCGAAAATGCCGTGACGGACAACGCCGTCAACAGCGATACTTTTTTAATCATTGTTAAAGCATCCACAATATAAGAAGGATGCCGCAGGCCTCATCTATAGCACGCGATGATGAAACCAAATGCGACGTGATCCCGGCAGGTCTTCGGGCTAGGTGGCGTTATACGGATGAAGACTTCCCATTTTCACAGTGTCTACAACTCTCATCCCGCCAGTCTTTACCGCTGCGCGTCAGCTCCAGATTTCCACTGGATTCCCTTTTCACTCTCAGGAGACCGGAAACAGAATGCTACAATTAGACACGTATAGATGTCCAGATAGCTATTAGCCATTAAATCTGGACATCCACCGCACAATCCCTACAATCCCCGCGTAATTCTTTATCACTCAGGACGCATCATGACCCCCGAACACCTCCCGACAGAACAGTACGACGCACAGCTGGCAGAGAAAGTTGTCCGCCTGCAAAGTATGATGACGCCGTTCAACGCGCCCGTTCCTGAGGTGTTCCGTTCGCCCGTCAGCCACTACCGTATGCGCGCTGAGTTCCGCATCTGGCACGATGGCGACGACCTGTACCACATCATTTTCGATCAGCAGACCAAATCGCGTATTCGGGTAGACAGCTTCCCGGCGGCGAGTGAGTTGATTAACCAGCTCATGACGTTAATGATTGAAGGAGTCCGCAACAATCCTGTGCTGCGCCACAAGCTGTTCCAGATTGATTACCTGACCACCCAAAGCAATCAGGCCATTGTCTCTCTGCTGTACCACAAGGCGCTTAATGACGAGTGGCGCGAGCAGGCAGAAGCGCTGCGCGATGCGCTGCGGGCGCAAAACATCAACGTTCACCTGATTGGCCGCGCGACAAAAACCAAAATCATGCTGGATCAGGATTACATCGATGAGCGCCTGTCGGTGGCAGGAAAAGAGATGGTTTACCGTCAGGTAGAGAACAGCTTCACCCAACCTAACGCGGCGATGAACGTGCAAATGCTGGAGTGGGCGCTGAAAGCGACCGAAGGGTCAAAGGGCGATCTGCTTGAGCTGTACTGTGGGAATGGCAACTTCTCGCTGGCACTGGCGCGCAATTTCGAGCGCGTACTGGCGACGGAAATTGCCAAACCGTCCGTTGCGGCCGCGCAGTACAACATTGCCGCCAACCATATCGACAACGTGCAGATTATTCGTATGGCAGCAGAAGAGTTTACGCAGGCCATGAACGGTGTGCGCGAGTTTAACCGTCTTGAGGGGATCGATCTGAAGAGCTATCAGTGCGAGACGATTTTTGTCGATCCGCCGCGCAGCGGCCTGGACAGCGAAACCGAGAAGATGGTGCAGGCATACCCGCGTATTTTGTACATTTCCTGTAACCCGGAAACGCTGTGCAAGAACCTGGAAACATTAAGCCAGACGCACAAGGTTGAACGTCTGGCGCTGTTCGATCAGTTCCCGTATACCCACCATATGGAGTGTGGCGTCTTACTTACCGCACGGTAATGTTGTGCCGGATGGCGTTTCGCTTATCCAGCCTACACAACCCCACATCTTATTCTGGCAACTGGCTCTTGCGGCTGCGCATGCGAGAGCCGATCCAGAACACCAGCGCAACAGACAGTACTGCAGGGAAGAAGTTAGAGCCAATATCCGGGTACTCGGCGCGTACCACGGTGCTGTACAGCAACACGCCCAGAATAAAGCAGGCAGCGGCCAGACCCGGTAACCCAACCGGCATGGTGCGGTTCAGGTAACGCTGATGCAGGCAGTAAACTGTCAGCACCAGTGCGATGAGCGGGAAAATAGAGAAGGGTACGATTGAGCTAAAAATAGCGGCAAACGTGCCATTAATGGATAAGCCAGCGATCAATGCCAGCAACAGCGTCCCTTTATCCTGACCTGACTGTTTCATTACTCACCTTCACTCTCGGTTTGATGTGCCAGTTTCTCTTGTTCACGGCGATACCAGTAATATGCGCCTTTGGAGATCATCCGTAGCTGCAATACCAGTCGTTCTTCGAGCTGCTTACGTTGTTCAATGCTGACATCCAGCGCTTCGGCACCTGCGCTGAACACAATCGTCACCATTGCCTCAGCCTGCGCTTCTGTGAATGCACGCGGCATGTGGTTTTCGAGTTCAAGATAGTCGGCAAGTTCCGCAATGAAATGCTGAATTTCACGCGCGACAGCGGCACGAAATGCCGCTGACGTCCCTGAACGCTCGCGCAGCAACAGGCGAAAGGCGTTGGGGTTGTTGCCGATAAATTCCATGAAGGTCGACACGGAGGTGCGGATCACGCTGCCGCCTTTTGCGATACGCTGCCGCGCCTGGCGCATAAGCTGGCGCAGCATCAGCCCGCTCTCGTCGACCATGGTCAGACCCAGTTCATCCACATCACGGAAATGGCGGTAGAAGGACGTTGGCGCAATCCCGGCCTCGCGTGCGACTTCACGCAGGCTCAAACTGGCAAAACTCCGCTCAGCACTCAGTTGACTGAATGCGGCTTCCACCAGCGAACGCCGGGTTTTCTCTTTTTGTTGTGCTCTTACGCCCATCACGATAGTTGAATCCTTCCAAAGGCCTGATGGCACTATACCAGAGAATAAAATTAATCTGTTTGTCTGGCTTTGTGAATGATTGTTTACGCGCGCTTTGTGCTCCACTGCCGGAAAAAAGCACAACGATAATTGGGTTACTCTGGCAATGATGTTATGATTCTGTTGCTTTTATGTATAAGAACAGGTAAGCCTTGCCATGCCACATTCCTACGATTACGACGCAATAGTTATTGGTTCCGGCCCCGGCGGCGAAGGCGCTGCTATGGGACTGGTGAAACAGGGAGCCAGAGTAGCGGTTATAGAGCGCTACCATAATGTTGGCGGCGGTTGCACCCACTGGGGCACCATCCCTTCCAAAGCCCTCCGCCACGCCGTTAGCCGCATTATTGAATTTAACCAGAACCCTCTTTACAGCGACCACTCCCGACTTCTTCGTTCCTCTTTTGCCGATATCCTGAATCACGCAGATACCGTTATTAACCAACAGACACGAATGCGTCAGGGGTTTTACGAGCGTAACCACTGCGAAATTCTTCAGGGCAATGCGCATTTTGTGGATGAACACACGCTGGCACTGGAGTGTCACGATGGTTCGGTTGAAACCCTGACCGCTGAAAAATTTGTTATCGCCTGTGGTTCCCGCCCGTATCATCCGGCAGATGTGGATTTCTCACACCCGCGCATCTACGACAGCGATTCCATCCTCAGCCTGCACCATGAACCTCGCCATGTGATTATCTATGGCGCGGGGGTGATCGGGTGTGAATATGCGTCTATTTTCCGCGGAATGGATGTCAAAGTTGATCTGATTAACACCCGCGACCGCCTGCTGGCTTTCCTTGATCAGGAGATGTCAGACTCGCTCTCCTACCACTTCTGGAACAGCGGTGTGGTGATTCGCCACAACGAAGAGTACGAGAAAATAGAAGGCTGCGACGACGGTGTGATCATGCATCTGAAGTCTGGCAAAAAGCTGAAAGCCGACTGCCTGCTGTATGCTAACGGCCGTACCGGTAATACCGATTCACTGGCGCTGGAAAACATCGGTCTGGAAACGGACAGTCGTGGTCAGTTGAAGGTCAACAGCATGTACCAGACTGCCCTGCCGCATGTGTACGCGGTCGGTGACGTGATTGGTTACCCGAGCCTGGCATCCGCGGCTTATGACCAGGGGCGCATTGCGGCGCAGGCGCTGGTAAAAGGCGAAGCGACGGCGCATCTGATCGAAGATATTCCGACAGGGATTTACACCATTCCGGAAATCAGCTCCGTGGGGAAAACCGAGCAGCAGCTGACCTCCATGAAGGTGCCTTACGAAGTGGGTCGCGCCCAGTTTAAACATCTGGCGCGGGCGCAAATTGTGGGCATGAGCGTGGGAACGCTGAAGATCCTGTTCCATCGCGAGACGAAAGAGATCCTCGGTATTCACTGCTTTGGTGAACGCGCGGCGGAAATCATTCATATCGGCCAGGCGATAATGGAGCAAAAAGGGGGTGGTAAC
This sequence comes from Enterobacter sp. WCHEn045836, assembly GCF_003965585.1. NCBI lineage: Bacteria > Pseudomonadati > Pseudomonadota > Gammaproteobacteria > Enterobacterales > Enterobacteriaceae > Enterobacter > Enterobacter sp. WCHEn045836. Next base: position 93,496 of record NZ_RXPT01000018.1, on the reverse strand, counting down.
ACCATTGAGTACTTCGTTAACACCACCTTTAACTACCCGACCATGGCGGAAGCCTATCGGGTCGCCGCGCTGAACGGTTTAAACCGCCTGTTTTAACGCGTTGTCAAAATGGCCATCCATCGCACCACGGATGGCCTCTGCCAGCTGCTCATAGCGGCTGCGCAGCGGTGATCCCGGGCGATAAACCAGCCCAATGGTACGACGCGGCTCTGGCTTAATGCACGGCAGGTAAACCACACCGTCACGTTTACGCTCGCGCGGCACGGCCAGCGCAGGCAGCAACGTAATACCACTTCCCGCCGCCACCATATTGCGCAGCGTTTCCAGGCTGGTTGCGCGGAAATGGGTATCTTCATCCGCACCCGCTTCAAAACAGAAGCCCATCGCCTGATCGCGCAGGCAGTGACCATCTTCCAGCATCAGCAGCTTTTCACCGGCAAGATCGGCCATTGGCACGCGATCGCGGTTCGCCCACGGGTGATCTTCGTAGATCGCCAGCATCATCGGCTCGTCAAACAGCGGCACTTCGATAAAGGCTTCGCTCTCTTTTACCAGCGCCAGAATGGCGCAGTCGAGCTTGCCGCTATCTAACTGTGCCAGCAGCTGATGGGTTTGCGCTTCATGCAGATACATTTCGAGTTTCGGGAACGTCTGGTGCAGCATCGGAATGATGTGCGGCAGAAGGTACGGACCAACGGTTGGGATCAGGCCAATATGCAGCGGGCCGGACATGGTCTCCCCTTGCTGACTTGCCATTTCCTTGAGCACTTTGACCTCGCGCAGCACGGTGCGCGCCTGATCCACCAGCAGCAAACCCGCCTGAGTGAACAGCACTTTACGACTGGTGCGCTCCAGCAGCATCACGCCCAGCTCATCTTCCAGCTTGCGGATCTGACCGCTCAGCGTAGGCTGGCTGACGTGGCAGGAATCTGCCGCACGGCGAAAGTGGCGATGCTCGGCTAACGCTACCAGGTATTCAAGATCACGAATATTCATTATTCATCCTCCGTCGCCACGATAGTTCATGGCGATAGATAGCATAGCAACGAACGATTATCCCTATCAAGCATTCTGTTGAATAATACACCACATAGACGAGGCGGCACGGGTTTGACCCTTGACGTCCCCGCACCGTCAGCGAGTTTCTCTCAAAACTCGAACAACTAAAGCCAACGTGAACTTTTGCGGACCCCGTGGTCCGCATTTTTTTTGCGTAAAAAAGCCCGGGGGTAAAAGCAAAATGGCAACCGAAGTTGCCATTTTTAGTGTTTGCTCCCTCTCCCTGTGGGAGAGGGCCGGGGTGAGGGCACCAGCCCGCACAAATCAAACCAACCGGTTTTTCGCGTCCGCAATCGCCTGCGCCACCTGCTTCGGCGAGACTCCACCTTTCGCCGCACGCTTATCCAGACATGACTGCAACGAAAGAATCGGATACACATCCTCCCCGATCACCGCACTGAATTTCTGCAGGTCGGCAAGCGCCAGATCTTCCAGCGGTTTCCCCTGACGAATCGCTTCCACGACCGCTTCGCCCACAATATGGTGTGCTTCACGGAACGGTACCCCTTTCGCCACCAGGTAATCCGCCAGTTCGGTCGCGTTTGCATAACCCTGCTGCGCCGCTTCCTGGCAACGCGGACGTTTCACCTGAATGCCGTCCAGCACCAGCGCGCCCATATGCAGGCAGTCCAGCCAGGTGTCGAGCGCGTCGAACAGCCCTTCTTTGTCTTCCTGCATATCTTTGTTGTACGCCAGCGGAAGCCCTTTCAGGGTCATCATCATGCCGGTCAGCGCGCCCTGCACGCGGCCACACTTACCGCGGATCAGCTCCAGCGCATCCGGGTTTTTCTTCTGCGGCATCAGGGAAGAGCCGGATGTCACACGGTCAGACAGCTCAACAAATCCGGCTTCGCCAGAGTTAAAGAAGATCAGGTCTTCGGCAAAGCGTGACAGGTGGACCATGCCGATAGAGGCATTCGACAGCAGTTCCAGCACGTGGTCACGGTCAGAGACGCTGTCCAGGCTGTTACGGGTGGCAGAGGCAAAGCCCAGCCAGCCTGCCAGCTGCTCACGGTCGATTTCATATGCCGTACCCGCCAGTGCACCGCTGCCCAGCGGGCTGACGTCCAGACGCTTCAGGGTATCCTGCAGACGGCTTTCATCACGCGCCAGCATCTCGACATAGGCCAGACACCAGTGGGCAAAGGTTACCGGCTGCGCGCGCTGCAGGTGGGTATAACCCGGCATCACCGCGTCCTGGTTGTTCTGCGCCGTTTCCACTAGTGCGCTCTGCAGCTGACGGTTAGCCGCCAGCAGTTCGCCAACGGTATCTTTACACCACAGTTTCAGATCGGTGGCGACCTGATCGTTACGGCTACGGCCGGTATGCAGCTTTTTACCCAGCTGGCCGACTTTGTCGATGAGCTTCCCTTCCACCCAGCTGTGAATATCTTCGGCATCGCTCTGCAGGATTTGCTGCGGATCCAGACGCACTTCTTCCAGCAGATTATTGAGCGCCTCTTCCAGTTGCAGCTGTTCCTCTGCGGTCAGCACGCCTACCGTCACCAGCGCTTTGGACCAGGCCACAGAGCCGACGATATCCTGTTCGGCCAGGCGGTAGTCGAAGCGCAAAGAGTCGTTGAACTGTTTGAACCGTTGATCCGCTGCCTGTGTAAAACGCCCACCCCAAAGTGCCATAACATGCTTCCTTAATATCTTTGAATTTCATTGCCCGGTGGCGCTGCGCTTACCGGGCCTACAAAACATTAAATCGATTACGCAAGAATACGCGTGCCAATCGGCGTGCCGTTAAACAGCGCCGGAAGTTGTTCCGCGTGACGCCAGGAGGCGATATCCACCGGGCGACCGAGCGTACGGGCGGCATCCAGTGCCGCATTTACTTTGACGATCATCCCGTCGGTAATAATGCCCTGGGCGATCAGCTGTTCGGCTTTTGCCGCGGTCATTTCCGCAATGCGCTGACCTTTGCCGTCCAGAATACCGCTCACGTCGGAGAGCAGGATCAGGTCCGCACCCAGCGTTGCCGCCAGTGCCGTTGCCGCCTGGTCCGCATTCACGTTCATCAGCTCACCTTCTTCGGTCACCCCGATAGAGCTCACCACCGGCAGGAAACCGCCTTCCAGCAACGTGTTAATCAGCTTAGGCGAACCTGGCTGCGCCAGTCCAACGTGGCCGAGCTCTTCATCGAGCTGGGTCACTTTAACGCTGTCGCCATCGCCCAGATAGAGGCCAACGGAGGCAATGTGGTGTTTCTTCGCCCAGGACAACAGGGTTTTATTCGCCGTACCTGCCAGCGCACCGGTGATGATGTCAATCTGGTCGGCAGGCGTCACGCGCAGGCCATTTTTCTTTTTCACCGGCAGGTTGAGCCCTTTCATCAGCTCATCCACCACGCAGCCGCCGCCGTGGACAATCACCAGCGGACGTTGATGTGATTCGCGATAGTTAACCAGCGCGGTAAAAAGACGCTCCAGCGCTTCTTCGCTGTCCAGCAGTACACCACCGAGTTTGATAATTAATGGGTTCATCATCACACCTTAAATAAGAGCCTGCGTTTCCGGGAAACCGAAACGAATATTTGCACATTGCATTGCCTGAGCGGCAGCGCCTTTGAGTAAGTTATCTTCTGCGGCCACCACGATCAGATGCTCGCCCTGCACGGCAAAGCCGATATCGCAGAACGGCAGGCCAACCACGTTTTTCAGGGCGGGCACGCCTTTGTCATACAGACGCACCAGCGGTTTATCCGCATACGCCCGAGTAAAGACCTCGCTCACCTGCGCTTTGGTCACACCCGGTTTCAGGCGGCAGGTAATGGTTTCGAGGATCCCACGCGGGAAACTGCCCAGATGCGGCGTAAAGATGACATCCGCACCCAGATGGGTGGTGATTTCCGGATGATGGCGGTGATTAAACACGCCATACGGCTGCAGGCTAACTTCGCAGAAGCTGTTAGAGATAGCGGCCTTGCGTCCGGCACCGCTGACGCCACTGGTGGCGTTGATCACCGGCCACTGATTCAGATCCAGCAGGTCTGCGTCGATCAGCGGCTTCAGAGAAAGCTGTGCGGCCGTCGGGTAGCAGCCCGGGACGGCAATCAGATCCGCTTCTTTCAGCTTGTCTGCGCTCCACTCCGCCAGCCCATACACGGCTTTTGCAAGCAGGTCCAGGTGCTGATGGGTGAAGCCATAATATTTTTCGTAGAACGCGCCGTCGTTAACACGGAACGCGCCGGAGAGGTCGAACACTACGCAACCGGCCGCCAGGAATTGCGGCGCCAGGTCATGACTGACCTCGTGCGCGGTGGCCAAAAACACCACGTCGACGCCGTCAGTGAACTCGCTGATGTCAGACATCGGCTGCAGCGGCAGATCGACAATGCCCCTAAGCTGCGGATGCAAATCGGAAATTAACTTTCCTGCATCATTGCTTTGCGCTGACACGGTCAAAGCGGTTATGGTCATATGTGGATGGCGATTCACGTAGCTTACAAGCTCTGCGCCCGCATAACCGCTAGCGCCTACAATCAGCGTATTCAACATCGGGTTCCTTTATGCTCAACGTTAATGTATTTTTATTCACATTTATTGCATGAATATTGATACTATCACGACCTAAGGTGTGTCAACAATGAAAATGAACTTACCGCCATTTATCGAGATTTACCGCGCCCTGATTGCCACACCCTCCATCAGCGCGACCGAAGAAGCGCTGGATCAGAGCAATGAGTCTTTAATCAATCTTCTGGCGGGTTGGTTTAGCGATCTTGGCTTTAACGTTGAGGTTCAGCCTGTTCCCGGAACACGCCATAAATTTAACCTGCTCGCCAGTACCGGACACGGCGCAGGCGGCCTTCTGCTGGCCGGTCATACCGACACAGTGCCCTTTGATGATGGCCGCTGGACCCGCGACCCATTTACCCTGACCGAGCATGACAACAAACTCTACGGGCTGGGCACGGCCGATATGAAAGGCTTTTTCGCCTTTATCCTTGACGCGCTGCGTGACGTGGACGTGACCAAACTGAAAAAGCCGCTCTACATTCTGGCGACCGCCGACGAAGAGACCAGCATGGCGGGGGCACGTTACTTCTCAGAAAACACCTCTATTCGCCCGGATTGCGCCATCATCGGTGAGCCAACGTCATTACAACCGATCCGTGCGCATAAGGGCCATATCTCCACGGCGGTGCGCGTGATGGGCCAGTCCGGCCACTCCAGCGATCCGGCGCGTGGCGTCAACGCCATTGAGCTGATGCACGATGCCATCGGCCGCATCATGACTCTGCGCGACGAACTGAAAGAGCGGTACCACTACGACGCCTTCACCGTGCCGTATCCGACACTGAACCTCGGCAGTCTGCACGGTGGTGATGCTTCCAACCGTATCTGCGCCTGCTGTGAGCTGCACATGGACATCCGTCCGCTGCCGGGCATGACGTTAAGCGATCTCGACGGTTTGCTGACCGAAGCGCTGGCCCCGGTAAGTGAACGCTGGCCAGGTCGCCTGACGGTGTCTGAGCTGCATCCGCCGATCCCGGGTTATGAATGTCCACCGGATCATCAGCTGGTTGAGGTGGTGGAAAAACTGCTCGGCGAGAAAACCGATGTGGTGAACTACTGCACCGAAGCGCCGTTTATTCAGACGCTGTGCCCGACGCTGGTACTTGGCCCTGGCTCCATCAACCAGGCGCACCAGCCGGATGAATATCTGGAAACCCGTTTTATCAAGCCAACCCGCGAACTGATTACCCAGGTCGTGCATCACTTCTGCTGGCATTAAAACCGCACCGATTAGTCCCCTCTCCCGGTGGGAGAGGGTTAGGGTGAGGGCAACAAATCCCGCGATCTCCGTCACATTCCCATAAGCATCTCTTATCTGACGCAATGCGAATTAAATTTCGTAAATTGCCTGCATTTATTCGTTTGCTGAACCGTTTTCGCAGCAATTGACGACGGGGGTTTTACGTGGCTTTATAAAGGGAGATGACAAAATAATGTCCAGAAGATTTTCGCATGGGCATAAACAAAAATGATGGGGTGACTGGGTTTTTATGAACGAACAATATTCCGCGTTGCGTAGTAATGTCAGTATGCTCGGCAAAGTGCTTGGAGATACCATCAAAGATGCGTTGGGGGAAAACATCCTCGACCGCGTTGAAACCATCCGCAAGCTGTCTAAATCTTCCCGTGCCGGTAACGAAGCGAGTCGTCAGGAGCTGCTCACCACCTTGCAGAACCTCTCTAACGATGAGCTGCTGCCTGTTGCACGCGCATTCAGCCAGTTCCTGAACCTGGCAAACACGGCTGAGCAATACCACAGCATTTCGCCAAACGGCGAAGCTGCCAGCAACCCGGAAGTCATTGCCCGTACGCTTCGTAAACTCAAAGACCAGCCAAACCTCAACGAAGCCACCATCAAAAAAGCGGTGGAATCCCTTTCGCTGGAGCTGGTGCTGACCGCCCACCCAACCGAAATCACCCGTCGCACCCTGATCCACAAAATGGTCGAAGTGAACAACTGCCTGAAGCAGTTGGATAACAAAGACATTGCCGACTACGAACGTAACCAGCTGATGCGCCGTCTGCGCCAGCTGATTGCTCAGTCCTGGCACACCGATGAAATTCGTAAGCATCGCCCAAGCCCGGTAGACGAGGCCAAATGGGGCTTTGCAGTGGTGGAAAACAGCCTGTGGGAAGGCGTTCCGAACTACCTGCGTGAGCTGAACGAACAGCTGGAAGCGAACCTGGGCTACCGCCTGCCGGTGGATTTTGTCCCGGTACGCTTTACCTCCTGGATGGGCGGCGACCGTGACGGTAACCCGAACGTGACGGCGGAAATCACCCGCCACGTGCTGCTGCTGAGTCGCTGGAAAGCCACCGATCTGTTCCTGAAAGACATTCATGTGCTGATCTCCGAGCTGTCGATGGTGGAAGCGACGCCAGAACTGCGCGCGCTGGCCGGTGAAGAAGGTGCCAGCGAGCCGTATCGTTTCCTGATGAAAAAACTGCGTAGCCAGCTGATGGCGACCCAGGCCTGGCTGGAAGCACGCCTGAAAGGCCAGCGCCTGCCGAAGCCAGAAGGTCTCCTGAGCCAGAACGAACAGCTCTGGGAGCCGCTATACGCCTGCTATAAATCACTGCAGGCCTGTGGCATGGGCATCATCGCCAATGGCGAACTGCTCGACACCCTGCGCCGCGTGAAGTGTTTTGGCGTGCCGCTGGTGCGTATCGACGTGCGTCAGGAGAGCACCCGCCATACCGAAGCGCTGGGCGAACTGACCCGCTATCTCGGCATCGGCGACTATGAAAGCTGGTCTGAAGCCGACAAACAGGCCTTCCTGATCCGCGAGCTGAACTCTAAGCGTCCTCTGCTGCCACGCAACTGGGAGCCAAGCAACGAAACCCGCGAAGTGCTCAACACCTGTAAAGCGATCGTTGATGCGCCGAAAGGATCGGTGGCCGCCTATGTGATCTCCATGGCGAAAACCCCGTCCGACGTGCTGGGCGTTCACCTTCTGCTGAAAGAAGCCGGTATCGACTACGCTCTGCCTGTAGCGCCACTATTTGAGACCCTCGACGACCTGAACAACGCCAACGACGTGATGACCCAGTTACTCAATATCGACTGGTATCGCGGCTTTATTCAGGGCAAACAGATGGTGATGATCGGCTATTCCGACTCAGCAAAAGATGCAGGCGTGATGGCCGCCTCCTGGGCGCAGTATCAGGCGCAGGACGCCCTGATCAAAACCTGCGAGAAAGCCGGTATTGAGCTGACCCTTTTCCACGGTCGCGGTGGCTCCATTGGTCGCGGCGGTGCGCCAGCGCACGCGGCACTACTGTCACAGCCGCCGGGAAGCCTGAAGGGCGGGCTGCGCGTCACCGAACAGGGTGAGATGATCCGCTTCAAATACGGTCTGCCGGAAGTGACCATCAGCAGCCTGTCGCTTTATACCAGTGCGATTCTGGAAGCGAACCTGCTGCCACCGCCAGAGCCGAAAGCGTCCTGGTGCCATATCATGGACGAGCTGTCGGATATCTCCTGCGATCTGTACCGCGGCTACGTGCGTGAAAACAAAGATTTCGTGCCTTACTTCCGCTCTGCAACGCCAGAGCAGGAGCTGGGTAAACTGCCGCTGGGTTCACGTCCGGCTAAGCGTCGCCCAACCGGCGGTGTGGAGTCTCTGCGTGCGATCCCGTGGATCTTCGCCTGGACGCAAAACCGTCTGATGCTGCCAGCCTGGCTGGGTGCCGGTGCGGCGCTCCAGAAGGTGGTGGAAGACGGTAAACAGAGTGAGCTGGAAACCATGTGCCGCGACTGGCCGTTCTTCTCTACCCGTCTGGGTATGCTGGAGATGGTCTTCTCGAAAGCTGACCTGTGGCTGGCGGAATATTACGATCAGCGTCTGGTGAAGCCTGAGCTGTGGGCACTGGGTAAAGAGCTGCGCGAGCTGCTACAAGGCGACATCAAGGTGGTGCTGGATATCGCTAACGATTCCCACCTGATGGAAGACCTGCCGTGGATTGCCGAGTCTATCCAGCTGCGTAACATCTATACCGACCCGCTGAACGTTCTGCAGGCAGAGCTGCTGCACCGTTCGCGTCTGGCGGAAGAAGAAGGGAAAGAGCCGGATCCACGCGTTGAACAAGCGCTGATGGTGACGATTGCGGGCGTTGCAGCGGGTATGCGTAACACCGGTTAATGCTCACTGCCCGGCGGCGCTTCGCTTGCCGGGCCTACGACAGGTAGGCCGGGTAAGCGTCAGCGCCACCCGGCAAATTTCGGTAGTCTCCTGATGCATTCCGATATCACCCGAATTTTGACAGATCTGGTTAACCGCACGTTATCGCTGGGTCAGATTCATTTCTCAGCCCCGGCTGGACAGCCCTCCCGAACAGCGCCCTGCCTTGTCATTACCCTGAATAACCCCTGTAAGGCAATATTTTCCTCCTCCGGACACATTGTTCATCACCCGGCTAACTTCCTGCAAATACACTTCGGTAAGCAGCAAATGGTCATCGAGTTACAGTGTGAGCATATGCTTTTGCAACAGGTACAGGTTGCCCGACGTGGGCCGCGAACCGGTGCTTTTCTCCTCCAGACGCTGGCCGAGCTACAGATGCAACCGGATGAACAAGAGACCGCCAGGCTGGTAGTACTGAGCCTGCTCAGCCACTGCCGGGATCTTTTGGGGAGCGACATCCATACCGCCAACCGCAGCCGCGCGCTCTTCGAAGCGGTTCGTAGCTATATCGACGAACATCACGCCTCTTTGTTAACGCGCGAATCGGTGGCGCAGGCGTTCTACATCTCCCCAAACTATCTTTCCCATCTCTTTCATAAAGTTGGCAGTGTCGGATTCAACGAATACCTGACCCAAACCCGTCTTGAACATGCCCGACAATTGCTTAAAGGCTACGATCTCAAAATCAAGGATATCGCCGCACGATGCGGTTTTATGGACAGCAACTACTTCTGCCGCCTGTTTCGCAAACACACCGAACGTTCTCCTTCCGAATATCGCCGCCAGTATCACAGCCAGTTAACCGCCAAAAACTAGCACTGTGATCGGCATCGCACATCGCTAAGCACATTACATTTGTCCAGTATTTGGCAAAATTGACCTGTATATCCAGCCTGCCGCCCCGCCTTATCCTTAAATCAATCTTTTTGACTTAAGGAAAAATAATGGAACTGTATCTGGATACCGCCAACGTGGCGGAAGTTGAACGCCTTGCGCGCATTTTCCCCATCGCAGGCGTCACCACCAATCCGAGCATCATTGCCGCCAGCTGTGAGTCTGTCTGGGAGGTACTGCCGCGCCTACAAAACGCCATTGGGCCAGAAGGCACGCTATTTGCCCAAACAATGAGCCGCGACGCAGAAGGCATGGTGGCGGAAGCCAAACGCCTGAGCAACGCCATCCCGGATATCGTGGTGAAAATCCCGGTCACCGCCCAGGGGCTCATCGCTATTAAGGCGCTAAAAACAGCGGGCATTACTACGCTGGGGACCGCCGTATACAGCGCCGCGCAAGGCCTGCTGGCTGCACTGGCCGGGGCAAACTATGTCGCGCCATATGTAAACCGCGTAGATGCCCAGGGCGGGGACGGCATTCGCATGGTTCAGGAGCTGCAATCCCTGCTGGAACAGCATGCACCGGAGAGCAAGGTGCTGGCCGCCAGCTTCAAAACGCCGCGTCAGGCACTGGACTGCCTGCTCGCCGGATGTGAAGCAATCACGCTTCCCTTAGATGTAGCGCAACAAATGCTCGGCACGCCGGCGGTAGAGTCAGCGATAGAGAAGTTCGAGCAGGACTGGAAAAACGCGTTTGGTAACCTCAACCTCTAAGGGAGATATGTTATGGACCGTATCATTCAATCGCCGGGGAAATATATCCAGGGCGCTGATGTTCTCACCCGTCTCGGCGACTATCTGAAACCTCTGGCTACACGCTGGCTGGTTGTTGGCGATAAATTTGTGCTGGGTTTTGCCGAAGAGACCCTGCGCCAGAGTTTTAAAAATGCAGAGCTACATGCCGAAATCGCGCCGTTTGGCGGCGAATGTTCGCAGAATGAGATCGATCGTCTGAAAAAACTGGCCGACAGTGCGGACTGCATGGCGGTGCTGGGCATTGGCGGCGGTAAAACGCTGGATACCGCCAAAGCGCTGGCACATGTTATGGACGTGCCGGTCGCTATCGCCCCGACTATCGCCTCCACCGATGCCCCGTGCAGCGCCCTTTCTGTGATTTACACCGACAGCGGCGAATTTGAACGCTATCTGATGCTGCCGCATAACCCCAATATAGTGATTGTCGACACCAAAGTGGTGGCAGGTGCGCCGCCGCGTCTGCTGGCCGCCGGGATTGGCGATGCCCTTGCCACCTGGTTTGAAGCGCGTGCCTGTTCCCGCAGTGGCGCGACCACCATGGCGGGCGGCAAGTGTACGCAGGCCGCGTTAGCGCTCGCCGAGCTGTGCTACAACACGCTGATTGAAGAGGGAGAAAAAGCAATGCTGGCCGCCGAACAGCACGTAGTGACCCCGGCGCTGGAGCGCATTATCGAAGCCAATACCTATCTGAGCGGCGTAGGGTTTGAAAGCGGCGGGCTGGCGGCAGCGCATGCTATTCACAACGGAATGACGGCGGTGCCGGATGCGCATCACTTCTATCACGGTGAAAAAGTGGCGTTTGGTACGCTGACGCAACTGGTGCTGGAAAACGCACCGGTTGAGGAGATCGAAACCGTCGCGGCGCTTTGCCACAGCGTTGGATTGCCGATCACGCTGGCGCAGCTGAACATCAAAGAAGACATTCCGGCCAAAATGCGCCTGATTGCCGAAGCGTCTTGCGCTGAGGGAGAGACCATTCACAACATGCCGGGTGGCGTGTCGCCGGATCAGGTTTATGCGGCGCTGCTGGTCGCCGACCAGTATGGGCAGCGTTTCCTGCAGGAGTGGGAGTAACAAAAACGCCGGGTGCGCTACGCGTACCCGGCTCAATGGTTATTTCACGTCAAAACGGTCCAGATCCATCACCTTCGCCCACGCCGCTACGAAGTCGCGGACAAACTTCTCGTGAGCATCACTGCTGGCGTACACCTCTGCCAGCGCGCGGAGAACGGCGTTAGAGCCGAAGACCAGGTCAGCGCGGGTGGCAGTGTATTTCACTTCACCGCTGGTGCGATCGCTTCCGGCAAACAGCTCGTTCGATTCATCGGTCGCCTTCCACTGAGTGTTCATATCCAGCAGATTGACGAAGAAATCGTTGCTCAGCACGCCTTCGCGATTGGTGAACACACCGTTCTTACCGCCATCGAAATTTGCACCCAGTACGCGCAGGCCGCCAATCAGCACCGTCAGTTCTGGCGCGGTCAGCGTCAGCTGCTGGGCTTTATCAATCAGCAGCGATTCGGTGGTGGAGACATCCACCTGCGCACGGTAGTTGCGGAAACCGTCGGCAATCGGTTCGAGCAGATTAAACATCTCGATATCCGTCTGATCCTGACGCGCATCCACACGACCCGGCGTGAACGGTACGGTGACGTAAACGCCTGCCGCTTTCGCCGCCAGCTCAACGCCTACCACACCCGCCAGCACGATGATATCGGCCAGTGAGGCTTTATTGGTGGTGCGCTGAATAGCTTCCAGAGCAGGCAATGCACGTACGGCTGCGGCATTAACATCCCAGTTGCGCTGAGGCGCAAGTGCCAGACGCGCACCGTTGGCACCGCCACGCTTGTCGCCGCCGCGGAAGGTTGAGGCCGACGCCCATGCCACGGAAATCAGTTCGCTCACGGAGAGCCCGGATGCTGCAATTTCCGCTTTCAGGCTCTCAATGTCCTCTTTGGTCGGATTGAATACTGCCTCCGGCAGCGGATCCTGCCAGATCAGATCTTCTTTCGGCACTTCCGGGCCAAGATAACGCGATTTCGGCCCCATATCGCGGTGAGTCAGTTTGAACCACGCGCGCGCAAAGGCTTCGTTGAAGGCCTGCGGATCGTTCAGGAAGCGACGGGAAATTTTTTCGAATTCCGGGTCAAAACGCAGCGTCAGGTCGGTAACCAGCATGGTGGGTTTGCGTTTTTTCGACGGGTCGAACGGGTCTGGCATGATCTCAGGCGCGTCCACGGCTTCAAACTGAATCGCACCGGCCGGGCTGCGGGTTTGCACCCATTCATATTTGAACAGGTTCTCGAAGAAGTAGTTGCTCCACTGGGTTGGGGTTTGTGACCAGATGACTTCCAGACCGGAAGTAATGGCATCTGCACCTACACCGGTACCATGCGTGCTGGCCCAGCCCAGGCCCTGCGCTTCAATCGGAGACGCTTCCGGGTCTGTGCCAACGTGCGTTGCTTCACCCGCGCCGTGGGTCTTACCGAGCGTATGACCACCGGCGATCAGCGCCACGGTCTCTTCGTCGTTCATCCCCATGTTGCCGAAGGTTGCGCGGATGGCTGCCGCTGCTGACAGCGGTTCACCGCTGGCGTTTGGCCCTTCCGGGTTAACGTAGATCAGCCCCATTTCAGTGGCCGCCAGAGGACGCTTCGCGAGCGCTTCCGGGTCACGATGGGTCAGCCAGGCTTTTTCATCACCCCAGTTGACGTCGAGATCCGGTTCCCAGACATCTTCACGCCCGGCACCAAAACCAAAGGTGCGGAAGCCGGAGTTTTCCAGCGCCACGTTGCCCGCAAGAATGAACAGGTCGGCCCAGGAGATTTTTTGACCATATTTTTGCTTGATCGGCCACAGCAGACGGCGAGCTTTATCCAGACTGACGTTATCTGGCCAGGAGTTCAGCGGCGCAAAGCGCTGTTGACCGCGTCCGGCACCGCCGCGTCCGTCAACGGAGCGATAGGTACCCGCACCGTGCCAGGCCATGCGAATAAACAGGCCCGCATAGCTGCCCCAGTCAGCAGGCCACCACGGTTGAGAGTCGGTTAAGAGTGCTTTGAGATCGCCCTTAAGGGCAGAGTAATCCAGCTTGCTAAATTCTTTGCGGTAGTCGAAGTCTTCACCCAGAGGGTTCGAACGATTGGAGTGTTGGTTAAGAAGATCGATGCGGAGTTGTTTTGGCCACCAGTCACGGCTGCCTGTACCTGCCCCCGCGCTGTGATCGACGCCGCCCTGATGGAACGGGCATTTGCCGACTGATGCCGCTTTATTGCTCTCGTCTGACGTGCTCATCGCTATGCTCCCTTTTACAGTGTTACCGTTACGATATACACCACTAGCAATAAGATATAGTTGAATTAATCCACAGATTCGATAGCTAATACCTTTTAACTTTTAGCCAGACTAAAAAGCCCCCTTTATATGAGGGCGTTATGCGCGCTACGCCGGACGAACGCCGAGCGTATGACAAATGGCGTAGCTCATCTCCGCGCGGTTCAGCGTGTAGAAGTGGAAATCTTTTACCCCTTCACGGCTTAAAATTTTCACCATATCCATTGCGATGTTGGCACCCACCAGCTTGCGCGTTTCCGGATCATCATCCAGCCCTTCGTACATTTTGGACATCCACAGTGGAATGCGTACGTTGGTCATATCGGCAAATTTCTTCGCCTGTTTGAAGTTAGAGACCGGCAGAATACCCGGGATGATTTCCACGTCGATACCCGCAGAAACGCAGCGGTCACGGAAGCGCAGGTAGCTTTCCACATCAAAGAAGAACTGAGTAATGGCCCGGTTCGCACCGGCATCCACTTTACGCTTCAGGTTAAGGAGGTCGGCCTGAGCGCTTTTCGCTTCCGGATGCACTTCCGGGTACGCCGCCACGGAGATATCAAAATCGGCAACCTCTTTCAGCAGCGCGACCAGATCCGCCGCATACATTTCCGGCTTACCGCTACCCGGCGGCAGGTCGCCGCGCAGGGCGACGATATGACGAATCCCGTTGTTCCAGTAATCCTGAGCGATAGCACGCAATTCATCACGGGTGGCGTCGATACAGGTCAGGTGAGGAGCCGCTTCCAGACCGGTACGATCCTTGATGCCCTTGATAATGCTGTGCGTACGGTCACGCTCGCCGGAGTTCGCACCGTAGGTCACGGAGACAAACTTCGGTTTAAGGCTGCTCAGGCGATCGATAGAGCTCCAGAGGGTTTGCTCCATTTCACTGGTGCGCGGCGGGAAAAATTCAAAAGAGACGTTAATCTGGCCGTTTACTTCGGCCAGGCTCTGATTCAGGGCTTCCCGCTGGTTGGCGTGAAAAAAGCTCATACCTTACCTCTATCTTTCGCGTGTCGTTGTTTGTTGTGTTATGAACTTCTATACGTTTAGACGTCCAGATGTAAAAATGACGGAAAAGCGGAGGGACGTCAACAGAAATAATCAACATTAACGGTGAGGAATGCTCAGGGAAGATGAAGGAAATTCATGATGGGGGGTGAGTGCGGTCTGATGCCCTCACCCTAACCCTCTCCCACAGGGAGAGGGAAATACAGGGGTTACAGTAGCTTAGCGAGACGGTTAATGTCCGACTGGATCGCCCCGGCGGTGACATCGCGCCCTGCACCCGGGCCACGGATCACCAGTGGGTTATCGCGGTACCAGCGGCTTTCGATTGCAAAGACGTTATCACACGGCAGCAGCGCCGCCAGCGGATGTTCAGGACGCACCGCCTCAACCCCCACACGCGCTTTACCGTTGGCCTCGAAACGCGCCACATAGCGCAGCACCAGCCCCATCTCGTTTGCCGCTTCCAGACGTTGCAGCATCTGCTCGTTCAGCTCATCACCGTTTTCAAAGAAGTGGTCAATAGATCCTTCCTCACAGCCCGCCGGCACCAGCGACTCGACGCGAACAGAACCAGGTTCAATGTCATAACCGGCTTCACGCGCAAGGATCACCAGCTTACGCATCACGTCTTTACCGGAGAGGTCGACGCGGGGATCGGGTTCGGTTAACCCCTGCTGCCACGCCTGATCCACCAGGTCAGTGAACGGCACGGTGCCATCAAACTGCAGGAAAAGCCAGGAGAGCGTACCGGAGAAAATACCGCTCAACGCCAGGATGCTGTCGCCGCTTTCAATCAGATCGCGCACGGTATGGTTAACCGGCAGACCCGCACCTACGGTGGCATTATAGAGCCAGTGACGACCGGTTTTTTCAAACGCGTCGTGGATCTGACGGTATTTGTCGGTGCTGCTTGCCCCCGCCAGTTTGTTCGCACTGATGACGTGGAAACCGTGGCTGGCGAAATCAAGATACTGATCGGCAAGCTGTTCGCTGGCAGTAACGTCCAGCACCACCAGATCGTCATACGGGTGCGCGCGCATCCACAGGAACAGCGACTCTTCGTCCTGTTCAACCGCTTCATCATTAAAGAAAGCAAGCGCGCGGCTGGCATCCAGCCCTTCGTAGTTCAACAGACTGCGGCGGCTGTCCACCACCCCGGCGAGGATAAACTCAAAGCCGGTACGTGCTGAGAGCGTGACCTGCTCGCGCGCGAACAGCTCCAGCCAGCGAGAACCGATGTTGCCTTTACCGAACAGCACCAGGCCGATGCGTTTTTCCGCACGGAACAGAGAGGTATGCAGACCCTGAATCAGGCTCTCAGTTGGCCCTTTACGCAGGACGGCAACGAGGCTGATGCCCTCTTCCGACTGCCAGGTAAATTCAACCGGCTGCCCTTTCAGCTGTTGCCAGAAACGGTGGCAGTGCAGTGGGTTACGGGTGACGCCCGCGCCCACCATCGCCACCAGCGCCAGCCCCTGACGCAGACGAAGCTCGCCCGGCAGGCCCGCTTCATCCAGAATTTTCAGCGCGCTGTCCGCCACTTCGGCGGTGTAGCAGAACTGCAGCAGTTGACGGTCGTTATGTACGCCAACCGCCAGCGGACGCACCTGAGCACGTTTGAGGATCGTGTCGATATCTTTATGCGCCAGTTTGAAGTCCTGGCCCGCCGGGACCTGGAACTCAATCAGGCAGATGTCGTCGTGGCTGGTGACAATACGCGCCCCCGTACCGGATGCCAGCACGCGTTCGATGCGCGTGGAGCCCTGATCCGGGGTGTAACTGCAGCGCAGCTGCAGATCGATATCGCTACCGGAAACCGGCTGCAGCGTACGTGCGTGAAGAACTGGCGCGGCTAAACGTGCCAGCTCGCTGGCTTCATCCAGGCGCAGCAGCGGCAGCAGGCAGGCGTCTTTCACCTTGCGTGGATCAGCGCTGTAAACACCGGCGACGTCACTCCAGATGGTGACGCGGGACACGCCCGCCAGGGCACCGATTTGCGTCGCCGAGTAGTCAGAGCCGTTACGCCCCAACAGCACGGTTTCCCCGGCATTGCTGCGGCTGATAAAGCCGGTCACCACAATGCGTTTACCCGGATGCTGTACCAGCAACTGTTGCAGCAGCGGGTAGGATAGACCTTCATCCACCTGTGGCTGTGCGGCGCGTTCGGCACGCAGGAAATCACGCGCGTCGAGCCAGGCAGCCTCAACGCCCAGATGTTGCAGCACGGCGGCCATCAGGCGCGCAGACCACACTTCACCGTGACCCACCACCTCGGCGTACACCGCATCGGTAATACCGCTGTCCAGCAGGGCGGCCAGACGCTCAAGGTCATGCGTAAAAGCGCTAATCAGCCCATCCGCCACGTCTGCAGGCAGCAAACCGGCAATCAGCTCGCTCTGGTAACGGCGTAAGGACTGTTGCACCTGATGCGCAGAGAGGCGATCGGTCTGGCTCAATTTCAGCCAGCTAATCAGCTGGTTGGTGGTGCTGCCCGCCGCGGAGACAACCATCATGTCACCCGGCTGTGAATACTCTGTCATGATCCCTGCAACGCGCAGGTAACACTTCACATCAGCAAGACTACTACCACCAAACTTGTGCAGTTGACGACCCTTCGCCCCTGCCTGCGCTATCACACTCATGATTACCCCTTGGCTGCGACCCGGAAGCCATTTTCCAGATCGGCAATTAAATCTTCAGAATCTTCAATACCGGTTGAGATCCGCAGCAGCGTCTCAGAAATACCGGCGGCGGCACGTGCCTCTGGTGCCATACCTGCGTGCGTCATGGTCGCGGCATGGGAGATTAAACTTTCAACCCCACCCAACGATTCCGCCAGCGTAAACAATGACAGCCCGCTCAGGAAGCGACGCAGCGTTTGCTCGTCACCGTCCAGTTCAAAACTTAACATCGCGCCAAACCCTTTCTGCTGACGCGCGGCAATCTCGTGCCCCTGGTTTTCAGGCAGCGACGGGTGATAAAGCTTCTTCACCAGCGGCTGCGTTTTCAGGAAATCGACAATCGCCTGGGCATTGCGCTGTGCCACCTCCATACGCGGCGACAGCGTGCGAATCCCGCGTAACAGCAGATAGCTGTCGAAGGCCCCGGCGGTGACGCCAATGTTATTGGCCCACCATGCCAGTTCGGTGACAACGTCGGGATCTTTTGCAATCACCACACCCGCGACCACATCAGAATGACCGTTCAGATATTTAGTGCATGAATGCAATACCAGATCTGCACCCAGCGCCAGTGGGTTCTGAAGGGCCGGACTGAGGAACGTATTATCCACTACACTTATCGCTCCCGCATCCCTTGTGAGCTGACAAATTTTCGCAATATCGACAACGCGCAACAATGGATTGCTTGGACTTTCCACCAGCACCAGCTTCGGCTTCTCTGCCAGCGCCTGTTTCAGCGCCTGTTCGTCATTTTGATCGACAAACAACACCCGGTAACAACCGCGTTTTGCCAGACTGTCAAACAGACGATAGCTGCCGCCGTAACAGTCGTGCGGCGCAACCAGCAGATCGCCCGGTTTCAGGAACACGGTGGTCACCAGATGAATGGCAGACATACCGGTATTGGTCAATACTGCCCCTGCGCCACCTTCCAGTTCCGCCAGCGCGCGCTGGGTCACGTCGCGCGTAGGGTTGCCACGACGCGAGTAGTCATGCGCACGGGGTTCATTAAATCCGGTGAAATTGTAGGTACTGGAAAGATGAATCGGCGGGACAACACAGCCGTACTGCTCGTCATCATTCAATCCGCTACGCACTGCGATGGTGGCCTGTTTACGCGTCATGGTGAAGGCTTCCTGGCTAATTAGGTGAAAAGTCAGGCACCAGAGTAAACATTGAAAGTATGGACGTCAATACATCTGGACATCTAAACTTCTTTGCGTATAGATTGAGCAATGCGCAAATAGCCGTTAAAATTATATGCTTTAGTGCACGCTGCAGCGGCAATATCCGTGCCACGGTATCGTCTCTACGGTAAACTACGCAGGTTTACGGTTCAAAACCGTCGGCTACAGGTTTTGCACCTTTAGATTAATGACTGAGAGGATTAAAGGTATCTCATGGCTGAATGGAGCGGCGAATATATCAGCCCATACGCTGAGCACGGTAAGAAGAGTGAGCAAGTAAAGAAAATTACGGTTTCCATTCCTCTGAAGGTGTTGAAGATCCTCACCGATGAACGTACGCGTCGTCAGGTGAACAACCTGCGCCACGCAACCAACAGCGAACTGCTGTGCGAAGCGTTTCTGCATGCGTTTACCGGCCAACCGTTGCCGAACGATGACGACCTGCGCAAAGAGCGTAGCGACGAAATCCCGGAAGAGGCGAAGGTGATCATGCGTGAACTGGGTATCGACCCGGAGACGTGGGAATACTGATTAGCGGATACAAAAAAGGCACCTTGCGGTGCCTTTTTTTCGGGAAACTTATTTAGCGCCCGGGATGCTGAAACGCTTGTTGAAGCGGTCAACACGGCCACCGGTTGCAACGTCACGCTGCTTACCAGTGTAGAACGGGTGGCATTTGCCGCACACGTCCAGGTTCAGATCGTGACCCACGGTGGAGCGGATCTGGATAGAGTTACCGCAAGAGCAGTTTGCAGTAATCATTTCGTATTTCGGGTGAATATCTTTTTTCATGGGAGAACCTCAGTTAAGGCCGCGTCGCTCTTCCAGCCCTAACGCCAGACACCACGCGATGTTGAATGTAAGTTCTTTGGCGTAAAGTACACCAAAGGCGGCGAATCATACAGAATTTGACCAACGTATGCAAACTGATCCGCACGCCGCTTTCACTAATGTGTATACTAACGCGCCACTTTTCAAGTCAGGAAGATTCGATGCCCGTCGCTCACGTTGCCCTGCCCGTTCCGCTTCCCCGCACGTTTGACTATCTGCTGCCCGACAGCATGAGCGTTAAAGCGGGCTGTCGCGTGACCGTGCCCTTTGGCAAACAGCAGCGCGTAGGGATCGTCGTCTCCGTCAGCGACAAGAGCGAATTGCCGCTTAACGAACTGAAATCGGTCGTTGAGGTGCTCGATAGCGAGCCCGTTTACTCCACCAGCACCTGGCGACTGCTGCTGTGGGCGGCGGATTATTATCATCATCCGATTGGCGATGTTCTGTTCCACGCCTTGCCGATGATGCTGCGCCAGGGCAAAAGCGCCAGCCACGCACCAATGTGGTACTGGTTTGCGACCGAACAGGGCCAGGCGGTGGACATTAACAGCCTGAAGCGCTCCCAGAAGCAACAGCAGGCGCTGGCCGCCCTGCGTCAGGGGAAAATCTGGCGCCATCAGGTCGATGAGCTGGAAGTCAGCGAAACCGCACTCCAGGCACTACGAAAAAAAGGGCTGAGCGAGCTGGCAAGCGAGGCACCGGCCCTGTATGACTGGCGGGAGCAATTTTCCGTCTCTGGCGATCGCCTGCGCCTGAACACTGAACAGGCCACCGCCGTGGGGGCGATTCACAGCGCCTCCGATCATTTCTCCGCCTGGCTGCTGGCCGGGGTCACCGGATCCGGCAAGACAGAAGTCTATCTCAGTGTGCTGGAAAATGTGCTTGCGCAGGGCAAACAGGCGCTGGTGATGGTGCCGGAAATTGGCCTGACGCCGCAAACCATCGCCCGCTTTCGTGAGCGGTTTAATGCGCCGGTTGAGGTGCTGCACTCTGGCCTGAATGACAGCGAACGCCTCAGCGCCTGGCTGAAAGCGAAAAACGGCGAAGCGGCGATCGTGATTGGCACCCGTTCATCACTGTTTACGCCGTTCAACAATCTTGGCGTCATTGTCATCGATGAAGAACACGACAGCTCTTATAAGCAGCAGGAAGGCTGGCGGTATCACGCCCGCGATCTGGCCGTCTATCGCGCGCACAGCGAGCAAATCCCCATTATTCTGGGCTCTGCTACCCCGGCGCTCGAAACGCTGCATAACGTTCGTCAGCGTAAATACCATATGCTGCGCCTGACGCGCCGCGCGGGGAATGCGCGTCCGGCCATTCAACACGTGCTGGATCTGAAAGGTCAGCAGGTGCAGGCGGGGTTAGCGCCCGCGCTTATTACCCGCATGCGCCAGCATTTGCAAGCGGGGAACCAGGTCATTCTGTTCCTCAACCGACGTGGCTTTGCCCCCGCACTGCTGTGTCACGACTGCGGCTGGATTGCCGAGTGCCCGCGCTGCGACCACTACTACACCTTCCATCAGGCCCAGCGCCATTTGCGCTGCCACCACTGCGACAGCCAACGCCCGGTGCCGCGTCAGTGCCCGTCGTGCGGGTCAACGCATATTGTGCCGGTTGGTCTGGGCACTGAACAGCTGGAACAGGCCCTGGAACCGTTCTTCCCGGACGTGCCCATTTCCCGAATCGACAGGGACACCACCAGCCGTAAAGGGGCGCTGGAACAGCAGCTGGCAGAAGTGCATCGCGGTGGCGCGCGCATCCTGATTGGCACCCAGATGCTGGCCAAAGGACACCACTTCCCGGACGTGACGCTGGTTGCCCTGCTGGATGTCGATGGCGCGCTGTTCTCTGCCGACTTCCGCTCAGCCGAGCGTTTTGCCCAGCTTTATACCCAGGTGGCCGGACGCGCGGGACGTGCCGGGAAACAGGGCGAAGTGGTACTGCAAACACACCATCCTGAGCATCCGTTGCTGCAAACCCTGCTGCACAAAGGCTATGACGCGTTTGCCGAGCAGGCACTGGCTGAACGCCAGACCATGCAGCTTCCCCCGTGGACCAGCCACGTGATCATCCGCGCGGAAGATCATAACAACCAGCAGGCGCCGCTTTTCCTGCAGCAGTTGAGAAACCTTCTGCAGGCCAGCCCGCTGGTCGATAATCAATTGTGGATTTTAGGGCCGGTTCCGGCGCTGGCCCCCAAGCGCGGCGGACGTTTTCGCTGGCAGATTTTGCTGCAACACCCTTCGCGCATCCGTTTACAGCACATCGTCAGCGGCACGCTGGCCTTGATTAACACCCTGCCAGAAGCGCGCAAAGTGAAGTGGGTGCTTGACGTTGATCCCATCGAAGGCTGAAGACGGATCGAAAAATTTAACGTCCCTCACACTTTTTATGAAAATTCTGTAACCGATTCCATTAACTATCTGTAAAAATGGTGGCGTCAGAAGTTCGGTGTTCAGGCGAGGAGAAGACGTTGAAGTCCAGGAAAGAGGTTGCCACGGCGACCATGAAAGACGTTGCCCAGAAAGCACAAGTCTCTACGGCAACCGTGTCCCGCGCATTAATGAACCCGGATAAAGTCTCCCAGGCGACCCGCAACCGGGTAGAGCAGGCTGCGCTGGAAGTGGGGTATTTTCCGCAGGCAATGGGGCGTAACGTGAAACGTAATGAGTCGCGTACCATCCTGGTGATTGTGCCGGACATCTGCGATCCCTTCTTCAGTGAAATTATTCGCGGCATCGAAGTGACGGCTGCGGAGCAAGGTTATCTGGTGCTGATTGGCGACTGCGCGCACCAGAATCAGCAGGAAAAAACCTTTATTGACCTCATTATCACCAAGCAGATCGACGGCATGCTGCTGCTTGGCTCGCGCCTGCCGTTTGATGCCAGCATTGAAGAGCAGCGCAATTTACCGCCGATGGTGATGGCCAACGAGTTTGCGCCAGAGCTTGAGCTGCCAACGGTACATATCGATA
The DNA here is from genome assembly GCF_003965585.1 of Enterobacter sp. WCHEn045836. NCBI lineage: Bacteria > Pseudomonadati > Pseudomonadota > Gammaproteobacteria > Enterobacterales > Enterobacteriaceae > Enterobacter > Enterobacter sp. WCHEn045836. The sequence continues at coordinate 71,056 of NZ_RXPT01000018.1, read as the reverse complement.
ACCTGACCGCCGCGTTCAACGCCGTTAACTATCTGCAGGAGCTGGGGCATAAACGGATTGGCTGCATTGCCGGGCCAGAAGAGATGCCGCTGTGTCACTATCGCCTGCAGGGCTATGTTCAGGCACTTCGCCGTACCGGCGCGACGGTTGACCCACACTATATTGCACGCGGTAATTTTACCTTTGAAGCCGGTGGACAGGCGCTGGAAAAACTGCTGGCGTTGCCTGAGCCGCCTACCGCAGTGTTCTGCCACAGCGACGTGATGGCGCTGGGTGCATTATCGTATGCGAAACGCCGCGGCCTGCGCGTACCGAAAGATTTGTCGATTATCGGTTTCGATAATATTTCGCTTTCAGAATTTTGCGATCCCCCACTCTCAACCGTTTCGCAACCACGCTACGACATTGGCCGTGAAGCGATGCTTCTCCTGCTCGATCAGTTGCATGGTCAAACAGTTAGCAGCGGTTCGAGGTTGCTGGACTGCGAGCTGATTGTTCGTGGTTCTACCCAGGCATTGACTTAAAGTAAATGTCTTTAGGACACCCTTATCTGGTCAAAGCCCCGCCGCTTAAGTAACATGGCGGACTGACGAACGAATAAATACAGCGAAACGATAGTGGCACAACGAGATTATGTACGTCGCGGCCAGCCGGCACCTTCGCGACGCAAAAAGAGTAGCGCAAAGAAAAAGCAACGTAACCTGCCTGCTGTCTCGCCAGCAATGGTCGCTATTGCTGCGGCGGTACTGGTGGCCTTTATTGGCGGCCTGTACTTCATCACGCACCATAAAAAAGAAGAGTCTGAGGCCCTTCAGGGCAACAAAGTGGTCGGAAATGGTCTGCCACCGAAGCCTGAAGAGCGCTGGCGCTATATTAAAGAGCTGGAAAGCCGTCAGCCTGGCGTGCGGGCGCCGACCGAGCCATCCGCCGGTGGCGAGGTGAAAAATGCCGATCAGCTCACGGACGAGCAGCGTCAGTTGCTGGCACAGATGCAGGCCGATATGCGCCAGCAGCCTACGCAGTTGAATGAAGTGCCGTGGAATGAACAAACGCCGGCGCAGCGTCAGCAAACGCTGCAACTGCAGCGCCAGCGTCAGGCACAGATTCAGCAGCAACAACAGCAGCAGTGGACGCAAAGCCAGCCGGTCCAGCAGCCTAAAGCGCAGCCGCGCGTGACGGAACAGCCGTACCAGCAACCGCAGACGCGAACGGTGCAGTCTCAGCCTGTTCAGCAACAGCCGAAGACCCAGACGCAGAAGCAAACGGCTCAACCGTATCAGGATCTGCTGCAGACGCCTGCGCATACCACCGCGCAGCAGCCGAAAACACAGCAGGCCGCGCCGGTCACCAAAGAGACTGAGGCACCGAAGCAGACGGCTGAGAAGAAAGACGAACGTCGCTGGATGGTGCAGTGCGGTTCATTCAAAGGCGCCGAGCAGGCCGAAACGGTGCGTGCTCAGCTGGCATTTGAAGGATTTGACTCGCGCATTACTACCAACAACGGCTGGAATCGCGTGGTGATTGGCCCGGTCAAAGGCAAAGAAAATGCCGATGGCACCATTTCTCGTTTGAAAGTAGCCGGTCACACAAACTGCATCCGACTTGCTTCCGGGGGTTGAAACCCCCAAATTCCCCCCCATCTATCTTTCTATTCAGCCCTGAGCACAGGCTCAGGGCTTCTGTTTCCCGATTCTGTAACCAGGGGGTCTGCTCGTGACAACAATAGTAAGTGTACGCCGTAACGGCCACGTGGTAATCGCCGGTGATGGCCAGGCCACGCTGGGTAATACCGTAATGAAAGGCAACGTGAAAAAAGTCCGTCGTTTATACAACGACAAAGTGATCGCCGGTTTTGCAGGCGGCACGGCTGATGCTTTCACGCTGTTTGAACTGTTTGAACGTAAACTGGAAATGCACCAGGGTCATCTGGTGAAAGCCGCCGTTGAGCTGGCGAAAGACTGGCGAACCGACCGCATGCTGCGCAAACTCGAAGCGCTGCTGGCCGTGGCCGATGAAACCGCATCGCTGATCATCACCGGTAACGGTGATGTCATTCAGCCGGAAAACGACCTGATTGCCATCGGCTCTGGCGGCCCTTATGCCCAGGCTGCGGCTCGCGCACTGTTGGAGAATACCGACATGAATGCGCGTGATATCGCTGTGAAGGCGTTGGATATTGCAGGTGATATCTGCATCTATACCAACCACAACCACACCATCGAAGAATTGACCTCTAAAGCGTAAGGATCTCCCATGTCTGAAATGACCCCACGCGAAATTGTCAGCGAACTGAACAAACATATTATCGGCCAGGACAATGCCAAGCGCTCCGTGGCTATCGCCCTGCGTAACCGCTGGCGCCGCATGCAGCTCGATGAAGAGCTGCGCCATGAAGTGACGCCAAAAAACATTCTGATGATCGGCCCAACCGGTGTCGGTAAAACCGAAATCGCCCGTCGTCTGGCGAAACTGGCTAACGCGCCGTTCATCAAAGTTGAAGCCACTAAGTTCACCGAAGTGGGCTATGTAGGTAAAGAAGTGGATTCTATCATCCGCGATCTGACCGACTCGGCAATCAAGATGGTTCGCGTCCAGGCGATCGAGAAAAACCGCTATCGCGCGGAAGAGATGGCTGAAGAGCGCATCCTCGACGTGCTGATCCCGCCTGCGAAAAACAACTGGGGCCAGGCTGAACAGCAGGCTGAACCGTCTGCGGCGCGCCAGGCATTCCGCAAAAAACTGCGCGAAGGCCAGCTGGATGATAAAGAGATTGAGATCGATCTCGCCGCCGCACCAATGGGTGTGGAAATCATGGCTCCTCCTGGCATGGAAGAGATGACCAGCCAGCTGCAGTCCATGTTCCAGAACCTGGGCGGTCAGAAACAGAAAGCGCGTAAGCTGAAAATCAAAGATGCGATGAAGCTGCTGATTGAAGAAGAAGCGGCAAAGCTGGTGAACCCGGAAGAGCTGAAGCAGGATGCTATCGACGCGGTTGAGCAGCACGGTATCGTGTTTATCGACGAAATCGATAAGATCTGTAAGCGCGGTAACGCGTCTGGCCCGGATGTCTCCCGTGAAGGTGTGCAGCGCGACCTGCTGCCGCTGGTTGAAGGCTGCACCGTCTCCACCAAGCACGGGATGGTCAAAACCGACCACATCCTGTTTATCGCGTCCGGTGCGTTCCAGATTGCCAGCCCGTCTGACCTGATCCCGGAACTGCAGGGCCGTCTGCCTATCCGCGTTGAGCTGCAGGCGCTGACCACTGAAGATTTCGAACGTATCCTGACCGAGCCAAACGCGTCTGTGACCGTACAGTACAAAGCGCTGATGGCGACCGAAGGCGTGAACATTGAGTTCACCGAAGACGGTATCAAACGCATCGCCCAGGCGGCCTGGCAGGTCAACGAAACCACCGAGAACATCGGTGCGCGTCGTCTGCACACGGTGCTGGAACGCCTGATGGAAGATATCTCTTATGATGCGAGTGACCTGAACGGTCAAAGCATTACCATTGACGCAGAATATGTGGGTAAACACCTGGATGCGTTAGTGGCAGATGAAGATCTGAGCCGTTTTATCCTATAATCGCGGTTACTGCATTCTCATCACATTTAATGGGGGCTAATGCCCCCATTTTTATTGGCTAAATAACTATGACTGATATCAGCCGTACTCAGGCGTGGCTCGAAAGTCTGCGCCCTAAAACCCTTCCTCTGGCCTTTGCCGCGATTATCGTCGGTACCGTCCTTGCCTGGTGGCAGGGGTATTTCGATCCGCTGGTTGCCGTGCTGGCGCTGGTCACCGCCGGTCTGTTGCAGATCCTCTCTAATCTTGCCAACGACTACGGCGATGCGGTTAAAGGTAGCGATAAACCTGACCGTATCGGCCCCCTGCGCGGAATGCAGAAAGGGGTGATTACCCAGGCTCAGATGAAGCGCGCGCTGATTATCACTGTGGCACTGATTTGTTTGTCCGGCCTGGCGCTGGTGACGGTCGCCTCGAAAACCACCAGTGATTTCATTGGTTTTCTGGTGCTGGGCCTGCTCGCCATTATCGCCGCCATTACCTACACCGTCGGCACGCGCCCTTACGGTTATATCGGCCTGGGTGATATCTCCGTACTGGTGTTTTTCGGCTGGTTGAGCGTGATGGGCAGCTGGTACCTGCAGGCGCATACGCTCATCCCTGCTCTTTTCCTGCCCGCGACCGCCTGCGGCCTGCTGGCAACGGCGGTACTTAACATCAACAACCTGCGCGATATCGACAGCGACCGTGAAAACGGCAAAAACACGCTGGCCGTGCGTCTGGGGCCGGTTAACGCGCGTCGCTATCATGCCTGCCTGCTGATGGGCGCCCTGCTCTGCCTCGGGCTGTTCAACCTGATCTCGCTGCATAGTCTCTGGGGCTGGCTGTTTGTGCTCGCCGCGCCGCTACTGATTAAACAGGCCCGCTTTGTGATGCGTGAACTCAGCCCGGCAGCCATGCCACCGATGCTTGAGCGTACGGTAAAAGGCGCATTGCTCACTAACCTGTTGTTCGTGATAGGGATTGTCCTGAGCCGGACGCTGAGTTAACTGACAAATATCAATTAACAATTGATGATTTTGCCAACAACGCATTTCGCACGATATACTGAACACATTCGCAGCAACAGAGCGTTAAACCTATGAAATACGATACCTCCGAGCTTTGTGACATCTACCAGGAAGATGTCAACGTCGTTGAACCGCTGTTCTCCAACTTTGGTGGGCGGTCGTCGTTTGGCGGACAAATCATCACGGTGAAATGTTTCGAGGATAACGGGTTGCTGTACGATCTGCTCGAACAGAACGGTCGTGGTCGCGTGCTGTTGGTCGATGGTGGCGGTTCAGTACGTCGTGCGCTGATAGATGCTGAACTGGCCCGTCTTGCCGTGCAAAACGAATGGGAAGGCATCGTGGTCTACGGTTCAGTCCGCCAGGTGGACGATCTCGAAGACCTCGATATCGGCATTCAGGCGATTGCCGCCATTCCGGTAGGCGCCGCGGGTGAAGGCATTGGCGAAAGCGATATCCGCGTCAATTTCGGCGGCGTGACCTTCTTCTCCGGCGACCATCTCTATGCCGATAACACCGGCATTATCCTCTCCGAAGATCCGCTGGATATTGAGTAGTAAACACTAAGCGAGCGCCATAAAAAAACCGCCAACAGCAATGTGGCGGTTTTTTTGTCCCTCGGGATTCGCGGTCCGTTGGGAAGGCTTGCAGGCTAACACCAAGGATCTTCATCATACTCTCGTCCAAACCCTGGGCAACCCCTCAGAACCTTAATAAAATCCTAATTGTGTATGAATACCTTAACACCACGGTTGCTGCTTATTATGATGCAGCGTCCCTTTCCGCCATCTCGCAAATGGGCATCGGTCCAGGGAAAGGTGTATTCACAACCGTAAAACAGGCTAATACCAAGGCTTGTGTCCACCGACTTATCACCGGTGGTGAACGGTGGAGCGGTTAGCAGCAGGGACCGCATAATGAAACGCTATTTATGTATTGCGTTCATTGTCGCCAGCGTACTCGTTGTGAAGAGTGATGAACCGAAAGTGTTTGTTGCTTTTACTACGACAGCGCAGGACAAGTAGCGTTAAGGCCGCCTCGGGCGGCCTTTTTTATGGTTATTGCCAAATTGCGATAATCATAAAAAAGCCGGGTGGCGGCTTCGCCTTACCCGGCCTGCTCAGTTCAATCCCAGGGGGAATTAAACCTCTTCCATACGTCCCAGCAGCGCCTGCAGACGTTCCTGCCAGCCGTTCTGCTGTTCACGCAGCTGGTTGTTTTCGCGCTCCAGTTCTTCACGGCCGTGCTGAGCGGTCTGCACTTCCTGCGCCAGGCTGTTATTCTTCTCTTTCAGCTCTTCAATTTCCATCTGCAGCAGCGTGATGGTGTCAATCGCCTGCTGTACTTTCGATTCCAGTTTCTCAAACACTTCTAAAGACATGATCCTACCTCTCCTGAATTGCAAGGCGACGCTTTAACGTAAACGCGCACAACATCTATGCCGATTGTATGAAGCCCCGTCGCCCCTGTCCAGCGACACACCGCGCAGATCGCGGTTTGCAACACTTTTCGGCCTCGTCCTGGTGCGTTCGCGTCAATTACCCCTAAGTTGTTAACTCATTAGTTAATGAAATGATTCAGCTCACACTCCCGCGCTGATGCAAAAATGCGCTTTATGGCGCGCAAACGCTCATTTTATTGACACAGACCACACATTTTGATTTCGATATTTCTCGTTTTTGCTCGTTAACGATAAATTAACACTATGTCTACAGGACATCATGGCTGTCACGGGCGGTCATGCTAACAATAAACATCAATCTCTTCAGGATTCCGATTATGAGTCAGACATCAACCTTAAAAGGCCAGTGCATTGCCGAGTTCCTTGGTACCGGGTTGTTGATATTCTTCGGAGTGGGCTGTGTTGCTGCACTGAAAGTGGCGGGTGCCAGTTTTGGTCAGTGGGAAATCAGTATCATCTGGGGTCTGGGTGTGGCAATGGCCATCTACCTGACTGCAGGGGTTTCTGGCGCACATCTTAACCCGGCGGTGACCATCGCATTGTGGCTGTTCGCGTGCTTCGACGGACGCAAAGTTGTTCCTTTCATTATTTCTCAATTTGCCGGCGCGTTTTGCGCAGCGGCGTTAGTTTACGGGCTTTATTACAATCTTTTCATCGACTTCGAACAGACGCATCATATGGTGCGCGGCAGTGTCGAAAGTCTGGATCTGGCAGGTATCTTCTCAACGTATCCAAACCCGCATATCAATTTTGTGCAGGCGTTCGCAGTTGAAATGGTGATTACCGCTATTCTGATGGGCGTTATCCTGGCGCTGACCGACGACGGAAACGGCATTCCGCGCGGCCCGCTGGCACCACTGCTGATTGGCCTGCTGATTGCGGTGATCGGCGCATCCATGGGCCCGCTGACTGGATTCGCGATGAACCCGGCGCGTGATATCGGACCGAAAGCGTTCGCCTTTATCGCTGGCTGGGGCAACGTGGCCTTCACCGGCGGCAAAGATATCCCTTACTTCCTGGTACCGCTGTTTGCACCGGTTGTCGGGGCTGCGCTGGGTGCGTTTAGCTATCGCAAATTAATTGGTCGCCACTTACCGTGCGACACCTGTGTGGACGAGGAGAAAGAATCGACTTCTGCCGCACAACAAAAAGCTTCGCTGTAATCTGACTACGGGACTTACACCATGACCGAAAAAAAATATATTGTTGCGCTCGACCAGGGCACCACCAGCTCCCGCGCTGTCGTAATGGATCATGACGCGAACATTGTCAGCGTATCACAGCGCGAATTTGAGCAAATCTATCCTCGTCCAGGCTGGGTAGAACACGACCCTATGGAGATCTGGGCATCGCAAAGCTCCACGCTGGTCGAAGTGCTGGCGAAAGCCGATATCAGTTCCGACGAGATTGCTGCGATTGGTATTACCAACCAGCGTGAAACGACCATCGTCTGGGAACGTGAAACCGGCAAGCCTATCTATAACGCCATCGTCTGGCAGTGCCGTCGTACGTCAGAGATCTGTGAACAGCTTAAGCGCGACGGTATGGAAGAGTACGTCCGCAGCGCCACGGGCCTCGTCGTTGACCCGTATTTCTCCGGCACCAAAGTGAAGTGGATCCTTGACCACGTGGAAGGTTCACGTGAGCGTGCAAAACGCGGCGAGCTGCTGTTCGGTACCGTCGACACCTGGCTTATCTGGAAGATGACCCAGGGGCGCGTTCACGTCACTGACTATACCAATGCCTCACGTACCATGCTGTTCAACATCAACACCCTGGAGTGGGATGACAAGATGCTGGACGCGCTGGATATCCCACGCGCCATGCTGCCAGAAGTGCGTAAATCTTCTGAAGTGTACGGTCAGACCAACATCGGTGGTAAAGGCGGCACGCGTATTCCTATCGCCGGTATCGCTGGTGACCAGCAGGCGGCCCTGTTTGGCCAGCTGTGCGTGAAAGAAGGGATGGCGAAAAACACCTACGGTACCGGCTGCTTTATGCTGATGAACACTGGCGAGAAAGCGGTGAAATCAGAAAACGGTCTGCTGACCACCATCGCCTGTGGCCCACGCGGTGAAGTGAACTATGCGCTGGAAGGTGCGGTATTCATGGCGGGGGCATCCATCCAGTGGCTGCGTGACGAGATGAAGCTTATCAGCGATGCATTCGACTCCGAATACTTCGCTACCAAAGTGAAGGATACCAACGGTGTGTACGTCGTACCTGCGTTTACCGGTCTGGGTGCACCGTACTGGGATCCATATGCACGTGGCGCGATTTTTGGCCTGACGCGTGGTGTGAATTCTAACCACATTATTCGCGCCACCCTGGAATCTATCGCCTACCAGACGCGTGATGTGCTGGAAGCGATGCAGGCTGACTCCGGTATTCGTTTGCACGCTCTGCGCGTGGACGGCGGTGCGGTCGCGAACAACTTCCTGATGCAGTTCCAGTCTGACATTCTGGGCACCCGCGTGGAACGCCCGGAAGTACGTGAAGTGACCGCGCTGGGTGCAGCGTATCTCGCCGGTCTGGCCGTCGGCTTCTGGCAGAACCTGGACGAGCTGCAGGAAAAAGCGGTTATCGAACGCGAATTCCGCCCGGGCATCGAAACCACCGAGCGTAACTACCGCTACAGCGGCTGGAAGAAAGCGGTTAAACGTGCCCTGGCGTGGGAAGAGCACGAAGAGTAATCATACATTCCCTCTCCCCCGGGGAGAGGGTCAGGGTGAGGGGCTCCGGCTGCACCGGTCCCCTCGCCTCGCCCCACTCTGTGATAAACTTCGTGCAATTCCTTTTGATTGCTCGAGTACCTCATGAAACGTGAACTTGCTATCGAGTTTTCCCGCGTTACCGAAGCCGCTGCCCTGGCAGGCTATAAATGGCTTGGCCGTGGCGACAAAAATACCGCCGACGGTGCGGCTGTCCATGCCATGCGCATTGTCCTCAATCAGGTCAATATTGACGGCACCATTGTGATCGGCGAAGGCGAGATCGACGAAGCGCCAATGCTCTACATCGGTGAAAAAGTGGGTACCGGCAAAGGCGATGCCGTGGATATCGCCGTCGACCCGATCGAAGGTACGCGCATGACGGCGATGGGACAGGCCAACGCGCTGGCCGTACTGGCCGTGGGCGACAAAGGCTGCTTCCTCAACGCACCGGATATGTACATGGAAAAGCTGATTGTCGGTCCTGGCGCGAAAGGCGCTATCGACCTCGGCCTGCCGTTGGAAGAGAACCTGCGTAATATCGCCAGCGCGTTAAAAAAACCGCTGAGCGAACTCACCGTCACCATTCTGGCAAAACCTCGCCACGACGCCACCATCGCACAGATGCAAAAGCTGGGCGTGCGTGTGTTTGCCATCCCGGATGGCGACGTGGCGGCCTCCATTCTGACCTGCATGCCAGACAGTGAAGTGGATGTCCTGTACGGTATTGGCGGCGCGCCGGAAGGCGTGGTCTCTGCTGCGGTGATCCGCGCGCTGGATGGCGACATGCAGGCCCGCCTGCTACCCCGCCATGAGGTCAAAGGCGACAGCGAAGAGAATCGTCGCATGGGCGAAGAAGAGCTGGCGCGCTGTGAGGCAATGGGTATTGAAGCCAATAAAGTCCTCGCACTTCACGAAATGGCCCGCAGCGACAACGTTGTTTTCTCCGCGACCGGCATCACCAAAGGCGATCTGCTTGATGGCATCACCCGCAAAGGCAACATGGCGACCACGGAAACGCTGCTGATCCGCGGCAAATCGCGCACCATTCGTCGCATTCAGTCAATTCACTATCTCGACCGTAAAGACCCGGACGTACAGACGCACATTCTGTAAAACCGTTTGATCGATAGAGCTTTCCGGCCCGAATGGGCTGGATATCTTCACCACAAATACGGAAGATAGACATAAGAAACAGCACAGGAGAAGATCATGGCGGACTGGGTAACAGGTAAAGTCACTAAGATACAATTCTGGACCGATGCGCTATTTAGTCTCACCGTGCATGCTCCCATCCATCCGTTTACGGCCGGTCAGTTTGCCAAGCTGGGGCTGGATATCGACGGCGAGCGCGTGCAGCGCGCCTACTCTTACGTCAACGCGCCCGACAACCCGGATCTCGAGTTCTATCTGGTCACCGTCCCGGACGGCAAACTCAGCCCACGCCTGGCGGCGCTTAAACCGGGTGATGATATACAGATTGTGAGTGACGCGGCAGGTTTCTTCGTCCTGGACGAAATCCCGGACTGCGAAACCCTGTGGATGCTGGCAACCGGCACGGCCATCGGCCCCTATCTCTCCATTTTGCAGTACGGCAAAGACCTGGAGCGGTTTAAAAACATCGTGCTGGTCCATGCGGCGCGTTACGCCGCAGACTTAAGCTATCTGCCGCAGATGCAGGAGCTGGAACAGCAGTACGCCGGAAAGCTGAAAATCCAGACCGTGGTGAGCCGCGAAACGGCGGCGGGTTCGCTTACTGGTCGGGTACCGGCGTTAATTGAGAGTGGTGCTCTGGAAGAGGCTGTTGGCTTACCGATGCGTGCCGAGACCAGCCACGTGATGCTGTGCGGTAACCCGCAGATGGTACGGGACACGCAGCAGCTTCTGAAAGATACCCGGCAGATGACGAAACACCTTCGCCGCCGGCCGGGTCATATGACCGCCGAGCACTACTGGTGATCAGCGGTATTTCACCTCAAGGGTGTCTTTTCCGTATTTGTTTTCGCTCTGGGTGCCAATAAACGCGCCCAGATCGATAACCATCATTACAAAGATAATCGTCGGTAGCAGTTTGCCCACTACCCAGGGGAGGATGGACGGAAGCATCGACCAGTTCCCTGCCACCAGCATCCACGCCAGAATAATCAGAAAAGCCCATGCCCCCGAACGACCGCGATCGTGCAGGCGTTTCACCACCACAGCCGCCGTTGGCCACAGTAAACAAACCAGCGCAAACGCCGCGGTTTGCGTGCTCAGCCATGCGTTATAGGCCACAAAAAACAGAAGCAGCATGGCGACAATCCACGCGGCCATCCAGATCCAGAAGTCACGGCGTCCAATACGCCCTTTGAATGAAAACAACCACTGCTGTATGGTCATGTAAGATTCCTTATTATCATATAGTGCGCATTTTACCCTGGAGTTGTGACCTTTTGACAAGCCGACCATATATCGATTTAATCATGAGCACTTACGGCCAGGGGCAATGTTGATGAAAAATTCGGCACACTCTCTTTTCCTGTGTTTAGCGATGTTAAGCACCGGTTTTCCCCTGCATGCCGCCGAAACCACTGCCCCGACTACTGCGCCCTATCTTCTGGCGGGTGCCCCGTCGTTCGATCAGTCCATCAGTCAGTTTCGCGAAACCTTTAACCAGACCAACCCAACGCTGCCACTGGATGAGTTTCGTGCCATTGATAGCGCCCGTGATACCCCAACCCTGACGCGTGCCGCCAGCAAGATTAACGAGAACTTGTACGCATCAACGGCGCTGGAGCGCGGCACGCTAAAAATCAAGAGCATGCAGATCACCTGGCTCCCTGTTCAGGGGCCGGAGCAGAAAGCCGCTAAAGCGAAGGCACTGGAGTACATGAGTGCGGTTTTGCAGGCATTCACCCCTGCACTGACAAAAAAACAGAGCCAGCAAAAGCTCCAAAAACTGCTGGCCGCGGGTAAAAACAAGCGCTACTACGCCGATACCGAAGGGGCAGTGCGCTATGTGGTGGTAGATAACGGCGAAAAAGGCCTGACCTTCGCTGTTGAACCGATTAAGCTGGCACTATCAGACACACTCGGAGGGGCGAATTAATGACAAAAAGCAAAGCCTTTCGAGGGAAAATCTCTATACTGATTCACAGACCATGCTGCCCGTCAGGGTGGCCATATTCCTTAATTCGCTTATTGAGCGTGGAGAATTGAAATGCGACATCCTTTAGTGATGGGTAACTGGAAACTGAACGGCAGCCGCCACATGGTAAACGAACTGGTTGCTAACCTGCGTACAGAGCTGGCTGGCGTGACAGGCTGCGCGGTTGCTATCGCTCCGCCGGATATGTACCTGGATCTGGCTAAACGTGCCGCTGATGGCAGCCACATCATTCTGGGCGCACAGAACGTTGACGTTAACCTGTCTGGCGCATTCACCGGTGAAACCTCTGCTGAAATGCTGAAAGACATCGGCGCGAAATACATCATCATCGGCCACTCTGAGCGTCGTACCTACCACAAAGAATCCGACGAATTCATCGCGAAGAAATTTGCGGTGCTGAAAGAGCAGGGTCTGATCCCGGTTCTGTGCATCGGTGAAACCGAAGCAGAAAACGAAGCGGGAAAAACTGAAGAAGTGTGCGCACGTCAGATTGACGCGGTGCTGAAAACGCAGGGCGCGGCAGCATTCGAAGGCGCGGTTATCGCTTACGAGCCAGTATGGGCGATCGGTACCGGCAAATCTGCCACCCCAGCGCAGGCTCAGGCGGTTCACAAATTCATCCGTGATCACATTGCGAAAGCCGACGCGAAAGTGGCAGAGCAGGTTATCATCCAGTACGGCGGTTCCGTAAACGCCTCCAACGCAGCTGAACTGTTCACCCAGCCAGACATCGATGGCGCGCTGGTTGGCGGTGCATCCCTGAAAGCTGACGCTTTCGCGGTGATCGTTAAAGCGGCAGAAGCGGCTAAACAGGCGTAATGCTGTTGTGGCGGGTAGCGTTTGCGCTTACCCGCCCTGCCATATCGCTACAACCGGCCCAGCACACTAAACCATAAATAATCCAGCGGCAGCAGCACCAGATACGTGGCAATCGCCAGCGCCAGACAAAGCACCATCCCCGCCTTTGCAGGCACCTTTCCTAATCCCATCGCCACCACAATCGGCGACGCCTGATACGGCAGCAGCGGCGTGGAATAGCCCAGCACCTGAATCATGATGACAGACAATAGCGGGAAGCCCGTCGCCTCCGAGAAACTCTGCGCCAGTGTGGTGTACAGCGCCGGAACCCCGTTAGCCGTCATAATAAAGTTCAGTGCCGTGGTGATCCCGGTCAGCGCCAGGAAACTGGTGAACGGTTTGTCGGCATCCAGCGGCATAATCTGCAGCAACGTCTCCCCCACCGCCGTGCCGATGCCGGTTTGCGTCACCACAATCGCCAGTCCAAGGATGCCCGCCACGTAAATACAGGTGCGCATATTCACCCCCGTCGAGAACTCTTCTCCGGTGATAAAACCAACGCGTGGCAGCATCACAATGACCGATGCCGCCAGCCCCGTCCATGCAGGCCCCACACCGTGCCAGCTCTCCGTCACCCACATTCCCAGCACCAACGCCAGCAGCCAGGCGAGACGTTTTTCATCTCGCCCCATCGGTTCAGCGGGCGCCAGATCCCTGGGCGGCTGCGGGCTGCCGGGGAATAACCAGCAGATTAAGCCAATCAGAATCCCCCCTTTGAGAATACCGAGCACCGGCGTGTGCAGCAGCAGATAAGGAACGTAGTTCAGATGAATGCCGTATGATCCTTCTGCCGCGCCGCTCATCACCAGGTTAGGGACGTTGGCAGGCAGGATGGTGGCCGAAAGCTGGAACGTGCCGAACCCGACAGCCAACGCCAGTCCAAACCAGGCGCGTGACCCGTCGGCAATACCGGCGCGTTTTGCCATGGCAGCAACGATGGGCATCAGCAGCGCGATACGCCCCATGTTCGATGGCATCACAAATGCCAGGGCATAGCTCAGCAGAACCACGCTGGCTACCATCAGCACCCAGGAGTCGGTAAGCCTGGCGGAGAGCGCCCGCGCGGCCCTGTCAGCCAGACCGGTTTTGCGGATCGCCACGCCAAGTACAAAGCCGCTGAACACCAGCCAGAAAGCAGACGAGGCAAAACCGCCAAAAATAACCTCCGGCGGGGCTATTCTGGCGGTCATCGCTGCCGTGAAGAACAGCAGCGCGGTGATGAATTCCGGTAGTAGCGACGTCGCCCATAACACAATGGTGACGCCGACTATCGCTGAGGGCACAAACAGAGGGTGGGTTAACCAGAGCGACATGCCTGTCTCCTGTCGTTTTTTTCAGCAAGTCTACGGCGACAGGCAGGACGAGTAAACGCTATTTATGGTGGGGTTACTTGAGGATATCGCATTGATGATCCTGCAATTCCTCAGCCGACGCGCGGTTAAGCGTAAGCAGATTCCGTTCAGTCGCCAGCAACACAAACGAGCCATCCGACTGCTGAGCCATCGCCAGCGCGAAGCGCCCCATATGATCACGCGCTTCCGGTAACTCTTCTGCCAGCATCATAAACGGGCTCCGCTGTACCAGCTCGTTCTCCGTCACCCGGCGGGCGAGATATTCATGCCCTTCCAGTCCGCCAGGAAGTGGCAGCCATTGGGTGCTGATTTGCCCCTGCACGGCATTGAGCTTCTCGCGCACGTCCGGGCGCAGGCAGGAGATGTGAATATGGAAATGGTTCTGCGTGCGGCCCGTGGGTGAGTTGATGGTCAATGATATTGCGCTGTCCGGCACCTCGGATCCATGCTTCATGCTCATAAAGCTCCTGGCCTGCCATGCCAGCCAGAAGAAATTGGGTGTTTGAGGCTGTGTCAGAAGCGGGCTTTCGGTGCCGTTGATGCGGTAGGTCGGCATCAGCAGGTACTGCAGTGGCCCGTTGCGATCCTTGAACACCACATAGCCCGCGTCAGGTTTCACCTGCGCACACGGCGCCGGATGACGATGTTGGATCTGATTGGGTACACACTGGTCGAGCACGATGTGACGCAACGCATTTGGATTACCTGCTTTCATCCAGTACACGCCACCCGCGGCAAGGGCGATAACGATCAGAATCAGTAAGATAATTTTTTTCACAACGCGTTCCCTGTTTTCAATAGAGGCCAAAGAGTAACGCAAAATGATGACCAAATAAAAAACCCGGTGGATTTCTCACACCGGGTCACCGTGTCGTTCGTTACAAAACGTTAGCGTTTGCTGATCTGATCGAAGGTTCCGCCGTTAGAGAAGTGCTCTTTCTGCGCTTTCGTCCAGCCACCGAACACGTCATCAATAGTGAAGAGTTTCAGTTTAGGGAATACGCTTTCGTATTTCTTCGCCACTGCCGGATCGCGTGGACGATAGAAGTTCTTCGCCGCAATTTCCTGGCCTTCTGGCGAGTAGAGATACTTCAGGTAAGCTTCCGCCACCGCTTTGGTCTCTTTTTTCTCAACCACTTTATCCACCACAGAAACGGTCGGCTCCGCGAGGATAGATTCGCTCGGGGTCACGATCTCGAATTTGTCTTTACCCAGTTCGTTGGTCGCCAGCAGGGCTTCGTTTTCCCAGGCAATCAGCACATCGCCAATGCCGCGTTCTACGAAGGTATTGGTTGCGCCACGCGCGCCGGAGTCCAGCACCTCAACGTTTTTATACAGCGCTTTGACAAACTCCTGAGCTTTGGCTTGATCGCCATTGTTGTGATGCAGGGCGTAGCCCCAGGCTGCCAGGTAGTTCCAGCGTGCGCCACCTGAGCTTTTCGGGTTCGGCGTGATGACCGACACGCCGGGTTTCACCAGATCGTTCCAGTCATGAATCTGTTTCGGGTTGCCTTTACGCACCAGGAAAACGATGGTCGAAGTGTATGGCGCGGAGTTATCCGGCAGGCGTTTAATCCAGTTTTTATCAATACGGCCACGTTCGGCAATCGCGTCCACATCGTAGGCCAGCGCCAGCGTCACCACATCCGCTTCAATGCCGTTGATGACGGACGTCGCCTGCTTACCAGAGCCGCCGTGAGACTGGCGAATCACCACATTGTCGCCTGTTTCCTGCTTCCAGTGTGCCGCAAAGGCTTTGTTGTACTGCTCGTACAGCTCACGTGTCGGGTCGTAAGACACGTTCAGTAACTGGATATCCTTAGCCAGAACGCTGGTCGATGCCAGCAATAATGTTAAACCCACGCCCCATTTATTCATCGCCCAGCTCTCATGTGTAGTGTTTTGATGAATGCAGCGTGCCAGAAACGGAATTGATGATTAAAGAATAAAAAAAGATTGGCTATAACTTTGAGGAATAAATAGTGGATGAGTGGCCTGATGCCCTCACTCCAGCCCTCTCCCACGGGAGAGGGAGCAAACATAAAAAAACGGTAACCCAGGGGTTACCGTTTTGCATTTACCCTGGATGCCGATCAGTACAGTTTTTTCGCGCAGTCCAGCCAGTCACCTTTGAACGGACGCTTCATGTTTTCGATGGCGTCGATGATGTCATGGTGAACCAGTTTTTCGTTCTGAATACCGACGCAACGACCGCCGTGGCCCTGCAGCAGCAGTTCAATGGCGTACGCGCCCATACGGGAGGCCAGGATACGGTCGTATGGCCCCGGGGAACCACCACGCTGGATGTGACCCAGAACGGTCGCGCGGGTTTCGCGTTTGGTTTCTGCTTCAATGTACTTCGCCAGCTCATCAACGTCACAGATATGCTCGGTGATCGCGACGATGGCGTGTTTTTTACCTTTGGCGATACCGGCTTTGATTTCAGCGACCAGATCTTCACGGCTGAATTCCACTTCCGGTACCACAACAAACTCACAGCCACCCGCAATAGCCGCAGCCAGGGTCAGATCACCACAGTAACGGCCCATCACTTCAACGATGGAGATACGCTGGTGAGAAGAAGAGGTGTCACGCAGGCGGTCAATCGCTTCCACAACGGTTCCCAGGGCGGTGAAGTAACCGATGGTGTAGTCAGTGCCTTTGATGTCGTTGTCGATGGTGCCAGGCAGACCGATGCACGGGAAGCCCATTTCAGTCAGACGTTTTGCACCCATGTACGAACCATCACCACCGATAACAACCAGTGCGTCGAGGCCGCGTTTTTTCATGTTCTCGATAGCCACTTCACGTACGTGTTCGTCGCGGAATTCCGGGAAGCGCGCAGAACCGAGGAAGGTACCACCACGGTTGATCATGTCGGACACGCTGTAACGGTCGAGCTGAACCATACGGTCTTCATACAGACCCAGATAACCATCATAGATACCAAAAACTTCCAGACCTTCCGTCAGCGCTGCACGAACAACCCCACGAATTGCCGCGTTCATGCCCGGCGCATCACCGCCGCTTGTCAACACACCGATTTTCTTAATCATGACTACCTCTGAACTTAGGAATGCAAAATTGAAATCTGTTGCCGGAAGAAACTTGTCGACCAACGAATACTGCAAATAGTATATCAACCACTTCCAGCTGAATTGATTCAGGTCAGACCAAATGGCGGTAATTTATACACAAAATGCTGGCCTGGCTCACTTTTTTACAACGAATTACGAAAGCCCAACATAACCGGGTACAACCGAGCAGGGATCCTGGTGAATAATGACGTCCGATCCAGGAAAACGCTGCAAAATCGCCTGCTCCACCTGCTCAGCAATAACGTGAGCCTGAACCAATGGCAGGTTGTCTTCCATTTCTATGTGAATCTGAATAAAGCGGGTCGGCCCTGACTGCCGCGTACGAAGATCGTGAGCACCACTGACGCCCGGCCAGGAGGTCACGATAGTATAAATTTCATCGCGTTCTGCGTCGGGAAGCGCACGGTCGAGAAGCGATTGCACCGCGTCATACCCCATCCGCAAGGCGCTATATAAAATATAGATGCCAATCCCTAACGCAAACAACGCATCGGCCCGATGCCAGCCATACCAGGCCAGACCGAGCGCAATAAGAATAGCGCCATTCATCATAACATCAGACTGATAATGAAGCATATCTGCCCGTACGGCCTGGCTTTGGGTTTTGCGAACCACCCAGCGCTGAAATGTTACAAGAACGAGGGTGCATATAAGTGCAACCACTGTCACAATCACGCCCACACCGGGATCGTTCATCGGCGATGGCGAAACAAGATGCTGAATGCCGGTTAAAAACAGGAACAGCGCAGAGCCGGAAATAAACATGCTTTGCGCCAGCGCCGCCAGCGACTCGGCTTTGCCGTGTCCGAAGGTGTGCTCTTCATCCGCCGGTTGCAGTGAGTAACGCACCACCAGCAGGTTGGTCAGCGAGGCGGCAATATCCATCAGCGAGTCCACCAGCGCCGCCAGAATACTGACCGAGCCCGTGTACCACCACGCGAATATTTTGATGACCAGCAAGCTCGATGCCACGACCGTTGCGGCAATGGCGGCCCGGCTGACCAGTCGTCCATAGGATTGATTCATAAATACTCCTGTCATGCCATGCCGCTAGTATAACGGAAGGTTACGGAGTCAAAGGATGAATAAACGGTTAACACATCAGAATGAAGGGCAAAAAAAACCCCCACATCATGTGGGGGAAGACAGGGATGGTGTCTATGGCAAGGAAAACAGGGTTTACTGGTTACTACGGGTACTGCTATTGCTACTGAAAAACGTCGCTTCTGAGCTTCGCTGCATCCGTGCAACCTCACGCAACTGGTCCATTCGTTGCTGATGTTTCTGGTTCAAAACCGCTTGCTGCTCGGGCGATAACAGGTGGAACATCTGGTTGCGGACCTTCGCCATTTCTACCTGGCGGGCAACCTGCTCCTGTGCCATTTTTTCGGCCTGAGCGCGTACAGCGCTTTCGTCAAAATTTTCTGCGGTGACAAGGCGATGCATTATCTCCATTTCGCTAACATTAACAGGGGGCTGATCGTGTCGTGCCCTCTGCATCAGATCTCGCATCTGTTGACGCTGATGTTCGGTTAAACTTATGCCGTCAAACATATGGCTTTGGCTGCTGTGCTGCGTTATGCCCTCTTGTGAGGACTCGTTATCGCCGATGATAGCTACAGCGGCCTGGCTAAAAGCACTGAACGCCAGCGTTGAGGCCATGACGGCAGCGGTAACTTTGCGCATCACTTGCTCCCAAAATCTTTCGTGTCGCGATTCAACGAGAGACAGTCTACGATTCAGGCTGCAAACATGCGTCAGGGGGTGTAAAACAACGTAAAGTCATGGATTAGATAGCCTTGATGTCGTAATTTCTGCCTCGGAGGTATTTAAACAATGAATAAAATCCTGTTAGTTGATGATGACCGAGAGCTCACATCTCTTTTAAAGGAGTTGCTCGACATGGAAGGTTTCAACGTTCTGGTCGCCCATGATGGCGAGCAGGCGCTGAGTCTCCTTGACGACAGCATCGATCTACTTTTGCTCGACGTCATGATGCCGAAGAAAAACGGCATTGATACGCTGAAAGAGCTTCGCCAGACACACCAGACCCCCGTTATCATGCTGACCGCGCGCGGCAGCGAACTAGACCGTGTACTTGGCCTTGAGCTGGGTGCGGATGACTATCTACCGAAGCCGTTTAACGACCGTGAACTGGTCGCCCGTATTCGCGCTATCCTGCGTCGTTCCCACTGGAGCGAACAGCAGCAGAATACTGACAACAGTTCACCAACGCTGGAAGTGGACTCCCTGAGCCTGAATCCGGGCCGTCAGGAAGCGAGCTTTGACGGTGAAACGCTGGAGCTGACCGGCACCGAGTTCACGCTGCTGTATCTGCTGGCGCAACATCTCGGCCAGGTGGTATCGCGTGAACACCTAAGCCAGGAAGTGCTGGGTAAACGCCTCACACCGTTTGACCGCGCTATCGATATGCATATCTCGAACCTGCGTCGCAAGCTGCCGGAGCGTAAAGACGGTCACCCGTGGTTTAAAACCCTGCGTGGTCGCGGCTATCTGATGGTCTCCGCTTCATGATAGGAAGCTTAACCGCCCGCATCTTCGCCATCTTCTGGCTGACGCTGGCCCTGGTTTTAATGCTCGTTTTGATGTTGCCAAAACTCGACTCACGCCAGATGACGGAGCTTCTCGACAGCGAGCAACGTCAGGGCGTGATGATCGAGCAACACGTAGAAGCCGAGCTGGCAAACGATCCGCCAAACGATTTGATGTGGTGGCGCAGGCTGTTTCGCGCTATCGACAAATGGGCACCTCCCGGACAACGCCTGCTGCTGGTGACCAGCGAAGGCCGCGTGATTGGCGCAGATCGCCACGAAATGCAGATTATCCGCAACTTCATTGGCCAGGCGGATAACGCCGATCATCCGCAGAAGAAAAAATATGGTCGGGTTGAGATGGTGGGTCCTTTCTCCGTCAGAGACGGGGAAGATAATTACCAGCTCTACCTGATTCGCCCTGCGAGCAACTCCCAGTCCGATTTTATTAACCTGCTGTTTGACCGTCCGCTTCTGCTGCTGATTGTGACGATGCTGGTCAGTTCACCGCTGCTGTTATGGCTGGCGTGGAGTCTGGCAAAACCGGCGCGTAAGCTGAAAAATGCCGCGGACGAAGTGGCACAGGGCAACCTGCGACAGCACCCTGAGCTGGAAGCCGGACCGCAGGAATTTCTTGCCGCCGGGGCCAGTTTCAACCAGATGGTCACCGCACTTGAGCGCATGATGACCACGCAGCAACGTCTGCTGTCGGATATCTCGCACGAACTGCGTACGCCGCTCACGCGACTCCAGCTGGGCACCGCGCTGCTGCGCCGCCGCAGCGGTGAAAGCAAAGAGCTGGAACGTATCGAAACCGAAGCCCAGCGTCTGGACAGCATGATCAACGATCTGCTGGTGATGTCGCGCAATCAGCAGAAAAACGCGCTGGTGAGTGAAACGGTGAAAGCCAATCATCTGTGGCATGAAGTGTTAGACAACGCGGCGTTTGAAGCGGAGCAGATGGGTAAATCGTTCACCGTCAACTTCCCGCCGGGGCCATGGCCGCTGTACGGTAACCCCAACACGCTGGAGAGCGCGCTGGAGAATATCGTGCGTAACGCCCTGCGCTACTCGCATACAAAGATTGAGGTGGCCTTCTCGGTGGATAAAGACGGCATCACGATCATTGTCGATGATGATGGTCCTGGCGTAAGTCCGGAAGACCGCGAGCAAATTTTCCGTCCGTTCTACCGCACCGACGAGGCGCGGGATCGTGAATCTGGCGGCACCGGGCTGGGTCTGGCGATTGTTGAAACCGCCATGCAGCAGCATCGCGGCTGGGTGAAAGCCGACGACAGTCCGTTGGGCGGGCTGCGGTTAACGCTGTGGTTACCGTTGTATAAGCGCGCGTAATCCCCTCACCCTATCCCTCTCCCCTTTGGGGAGAGGGCCGGGGTCAGGGGCACTATTTCCCCCACAATCTCCGCGAATTATCCTCGATCTGCCGGCTACTGCGGCGTTTCTGCATTGTTCTGGTCCAGCTGGTGGATAACCCTGCCGCCGACAACAGGCGATGATACTGCTCGTCATCAAACGGCATATGCCAGGCAATGGCGCAGGCGTCATACACCGACACATCGCTGAGGCGCGACACCAGCTCCAGCGGCGCATCCACGGATACCTGACCCGCCAGCACCACCCGGTACAACCAGCCCGTTTTGCCGGCGCTCTGCAACCGTGCGGACATGTCGTTGATGCCGAAATGGAAGTTAAGTTTGAAGCACGGTGAGCGTGGCTGCGTCACCTGAATAAGCGCCTCGCCCCAGCGGAAGATATCGCCGATGAAGACATTCTTCTCGGTCAGCCCTTCGGTGGAGAGATTTTCCCCAAACGCGGGGGCAACGAAAAGGTCCGCCTGCTCGGGGAATTCGGTAATCCAGTATTGATAGTGCTCGCGCGGATAGTGGCACAACGCGCGCTCGGGCCCGCCGTGGATTTTCTTCTCGGCCTGCTCGTCCCCCGCAAGCCCAAGATCGGTTAACGTCAGCTCACCGTCAACCTGCACTTTGGCGATGGCGCTCGGGCGGCTGCCGTCGTATTCCCTTACTTTGCCTGTAAACACATTCACCGGGTAATGCATCTCTACTCCTTCAGATACAAAAAAAGCGAGTCATCAGACTCGCTTCTCACAGGCGTCAATGCAACCTTATTTTTTCGCAGCGAAACGTGCTGCTGCTTCGTCCCAGTTCACCACGTCCCAGAAGGCTTTGATGTAGTCCGGGCGACGGTTCTGGAACTTCAGGTAGTAAGCGTGTTCCCACACGTCCAGACCCAGGATTGGGAAACCGGATGCGCCAGAGATCGCTTCACCCATCAGCGGGGAATCCTGGTTAGCGGTAGAAACCACCGCCAGTTTGTCACCTTTCAGTACCAGCCACGCCCAGCCGGAGCCGAAACGGGTTGCAGCGGCTTTCTCAAATTCCGCTTTGAAGTTGTCAACGGAACCGAAGTCACGTTCGATAGCCGCTTTCAGGTCGCCCTGCAGGGTAGTACCGGTTTTCAGGCCTTTCCAGAACAGGCTGTGGTTCGCGTGACCACCTGCGTTTTTACGCAGTACGGTTTTCTTGTCCGCTGGCAGTTGGTCCAGTTTGGTGATCAGCTCTTCAACAGGCAGGCTAGCGAACTCTGGCAGGCTTTCCAGCGCAGCATTCGCGTTGTTCACATAGGTCTGGTGGTGTTTAGTGTGATGGATTTCCATCGTCTGCTTGTCGAAATGCGGTTCCAGTGCGTCATAGGCATACGGCAGGGATGGCAGTGTATAACTCATAATCCTCTCCATTAGTGTCGGGCGGCACAGCTGTTAATGCCGCGTAAGCAGTTGGTTCATTATAGTTAATTAAATGATATTGAAAATGATTATCAATGCCGTAGTTTTTATAAGGTTATTCAGGTTTTGCATGATGACAAAATTGTGAGACTGCTCACCCGGTTAACGTGCTGATTGCCATCCAAAACAGAAGTGCGGCAACCTTCTGAAGGTTCATGAACCGCCTAATTTTTACACTCATCAAGTCGGCGGGAAGCCACCGACTATAAAAACGATGAGGACGTAAAAATGAATCATGCGATTACGATGGGTATCTTCTGGCATTTGATAGGCGCAGCCAGTGCAGCCTGTTTCTATGCCCCGTTTAAAAAGGTGAAAGGGTGGTCGTGGGAAACCATGTGGTCAGTTGGCGGTACCGTGTCCTGGCTGATTTTGCCGTGGACCATTAGCGCCATGCTGCTCCCGGATTTCAGGGGCTACTTCACCTCCTTCAGTGCCTCCACCCTGCTGCCGGTGTTTCTGTTCGGTGCGATGTGGGGCATCGGCAACATCAACTACGGCCTGACCATGCGCTACCTCGGGATGTCGATGGGTATCGGCATCGCGATTGGCATTACCCTGATCGTCGGCACGCTGATGACGCCCATTCTTAACGGCAATGTCGACGTGTTGATCAACACCAAAGGCGGGCAGATGACGCTGCTGGGCGTGCTTGTCGCGGTGATCGGCGTGGGTATCGTCACCCGTGCGGGTCAACTGAAAGAGCGCAAGATGGGCATCAAAGCCGAAGACTTTAACCTGAAGAAAGGGCTATTGCTGGCAGTGATGTGCGGCATCTTCTCGGCGGGCATGTCATTCGCCATGAACGCCGCGAAACCTATGCACGAAGCGGCCGCCGCGCTGGGCGTCGACCCGCTGTACGTGGCGCTGCCAAGCTACGTGGTCATCATGGGCGGCGGTGCGCTGGTCAACCTCGGCTTCTGCTTCATTCGTCTGGCAAAGGTGAAGGATCTGTCGGTAAAGGCCGATTTCTCACTGGCAAAATCCTTAATCCTCACCAATGTACTGCTGTCGATGCTGGGCGGCCTCATGTGGTACCTGCAGTTCTTTTTCTACGCCTGGGGTCACGCCAGCATTCCACCGCAATACGACTACATAAGCTGGATGCTGCACATGAGCTTTTACGTGCTGTGCGGCGGGCTGGTTGGGCTGGTACTGAAGGAGTGGAATAACGCCGGGCGTCGTCCGGTGGGCGTACTGAGCCTGGGCTGCGTGGTGATCATCATTGCCGCTAACATTGTCGGCCTCGGCATGGCGAACTGATTACGCTGCCTTTCGACTACGATGACGCCACTGAACCGGCGTCATCCCCACCTCGCGGTTAAACACCACCGAAAAGTAGTTACTGTCCTCAAATCCACAGCGCATCGCCACTTCACTGACCATCAGCTCCGTATGCTGGAGCAGATACTGGGCGTGGCAGATGCGCAGCTGGCGCAGGTAGTGGTTCACCGTCATCCCCGTCTGGGTGCGGAACTGCTGGCGCAGCGCGCGCTCGCTACACTGCTCCTGCTCGCAGAACTTTTCCAGCACAAAACTTTTGTTAAGGCTGCCCGCAAGCCGGGTGATCAGCTTATCCAGCAGCGCTTCCTGCGCGGTCGCGGAGGGGTTATCGGTGGCATAACGATGGCGTTTGAGGGTCATGACCAGCTGGGCGAAAAGCAGTTCTGACATCGCATTTGCCTCCGGATCGCTCTTCTGACTCTCCTGCTCCAGCTGGGAGATCGTCTGGCGCACCTGAGCCATGCCGTTACTGCTTAAGCGCCAGTGCGGTTCACCTCTGGCATTAAGAAAACCGGGGATATGGGCCGCCCAGTCGACATTCAGTTTGAGTCGGTCCGGGCAGTAGATGACGTTCTGCAATACCAGATCGTTAACCGAGGCGTAGGCGTGTTTATCTTCGGCGCGAATGTAAAACAGATCGCCACGCGTGATGCGGTAGGGTCTGTCGTTGAGGATATGTAAACCATTGCCGCGCCACACCAGCACCAGCTCGCAAAACTCGTGGGTATGCACGGCAAAGACATTTTGCGGGTAGCGGTCGGCCACCGCGACGGCCTGACTCGCGGAGGCAAAAAAATCATCTTTGCGAAGGATTAACTGAGCGGCCACACCCTAACCTCTACGGCGAATAACCGGACATTATTAGCCTTTTTGCGGCAATAAAACGGTGATTGCCTTCGCGTTACTGGAGTGAAGTATCCTTCCCCTGACGGATATCGCGTGGGGACCAGTTAAATTCGCGGCGAAAAAGGGTCGAAAAGTGATTACTGTCGCCAAAACCGCAGCGATAGGCGATATCCGTGACGCTTTCATCGGTGTGACGCAAAAGGTGACGCGCTTTAATCAGGCGCAGGCGGTTGAGGTAGCGCTGCGGCGTCAGCCCCGTGTGCTGCTTGAGCTGACGATGGAGCGTACGCAACGACAGCGAAAAATCATCCGCCAGCGTTTCCCAGCAAATGTCCTCGGCGAAATGGTCCTCCAGCCAGGCCATCAGCTGGTTCAGCCGCGCGTCGTTATTTTCCAGCCCTTCCACCAGGCTACTGCGACGCAGCAGTACCAGCAGCTGCATAAACAGCAGCTCGCGGGTGGCAATGGCATGCATCGCCTGCCCGTCCTCGCTCTGCTCCAGTTGATTCACCAGTTGGCGCACCTGCTGCAACGTGGACTGATTGACCCGCCAGTGCGACGGGTAGTGTCCATCCTGCTCCTGGGGCAGGAGCTTGTTTAACCCCGACAGAAACTGGAATGCGTCCGGCGAACGATAGAGCACGTTGGTCAGGCACAGGTTGTCGGTATGTTCATACAAATGCCTGTCGTGATCGCGCACAAAGCACACCGTACCGCCGCTGATGGTGTACGGCTGGCCGTTAAAGACGTGAATGCCTGTCCCATGATCGACAATCACAATTTCATGAAAATCATGATGATGTTCAGGAAACGCAGCCTGCGGGAGCCGTGGCTCAATCGCGACCGGAGACGTTCCCGACGGGAAAAAATCGACGCTGTGCAGTACGGTCATAACGGCCCCCACCAATGAGAAAAGTTCTCAAAATAGTAATTAAGGCCTTCCACACTCACCTTAAATTTTTGACAGCAAACGTCGCAAAAGCTGTCCATTTTTCAAGAAACAGACGGAAAAATCGGGAAATGCGGTCAGCGTCACATTGCCCGAAAACCCCGCCCTGACTGGAAATTGTGAACTCCCTCACGTTCATCTTTGCTTTCTTGCCAGCGCGAGATTCGGGCTGTCAGTGACGAGAAGGTGGTCTTTTCTTCCCTTTTTTACACTCAACACCA
Organism: Enterobacter sp. WCHEn045836; assembly: GCF_003965585.1. Classification (NCBI taxonomy): domain Bacteria; kingdom Pseudomonadati; phylum Pseudomonadota; class Gammaproteobacteria; order Enterobacterales; family Enterobacteriaceae; genus Enterobacter; species Enterobacter sp. WCHEn045836. Next base: position 45,153 of record NZ_RXPT01000018.1, on the reverse strand, counting down.
ATGACTTAAGAAGGGACCTGACCATGACTTTTCGCCATTGTGTGGCTGTCGATTTAGGCGCATCCAGCGGCCGCGTAATGCTCGCCACCTGGGACTGCGGCCAGCACACACTTACGCTTCGCGAAATGCACCGTTTCGCCAACTGCCTGCAAAAACAGGACGGTTTTGATACCTGGGATATTGATGCCCTGGAAGCGGAGATCCGCACCGGGCTGAACAACGTCTGCAATGACGGCATACGCATCGACAGCATCGGCATTGATACCTGGGGCGTGGACTACGTTTTGCTCGACAGCCACGGCGACCGCGTCGGCCTGCCCGTCTCGTATCGCGACAGCCGCACCGACGGGCTGATGGCACAGGCCATCGCGCAGCTTGGCAAGGACACCATCTATGGCCGCAGCGGCATTCAGTTTCTACCCTTTAACACGCTGTATCAGCTGCGCGCGCTGGTTGAGCAACAGCCGGAGCTGGTCAAAAAGGTGGCGCACGCGCTGCTGATCCCGGACTACTTAAGCTACCGGCTGACCGGCAACATGAACTGGGAATACACCAACGCCACCACCACCCAACTGGTCAATATCAACACCGACAGCTGGGATGAACACCTGCTGGCCTGGACAGGCGCCTCACCGTCCTGGTTCGGCACGCCGACCCATCCGGGTAACGTAATCGGTTACTGGATTTGCCCACAGGGAAATGAAATCCCGGTGGTCGCCGTCGCCAGTCACGACACCGCCAGCGCGGTGATTGCCTCCCCGCTGGTCAGTAAAGATGCGGCTTACCTCTCTTCCGGAACCTGGTCGCTGATGGGCTTTGAGAGCAAAACGCCCTACACCAGCGACGCGGCAATGGCGGCGAACATCACTAACGAAGGCGGTGCCGAAGGACGCTACCGCGTGCTGAAGAACATCATGGGCCTGTGGCTGCTCCAGCGAATGCTGAAAGAGCAGCACATTTCCGACCTGCCGGCGCTTATCGCAGAAACCGAAAAGCTGAAGGCCTGTACGTTCCTGATCAACCCGAACGACGACCGCTTTATTAATCCGGTGCATATGAGCGCTGAAATCCAGGCCGCCTGTTTTGAAGCCGGGCAGCCGGTGCCGTCCAGTCCTGCCGAGCTGGCGCGCTGCATTTTTGACAGCCTCGCCCTGCTCTACGCGGATGTTCTGAGCGAGCTGGCGAACCTTCGCGGTAAACCGTTCAGCCAACTGCATATCGTGGGCGGCGGCTGCCAGAACCAGCTGCTGAACCAGCTCTGCGCCGATGCCTGCGGCATCACCGTGGTGGCGGGTCCGGTGGAGGCGTCCACGCTCGGTAACATCGGCATTCAGCTGATGGCCCTGGACGAACTTTCAGACGTCGACGAATTCCGCTCGGTGGTCACCGCGAATACCCGCCTGACCACCTTCATTCCTAATCCCTGCCATGAAATTGCCCGCTACCGGGCGCAGTTTCAGCAAAAACGACTGACTAAGGAGCTTTGCGCATGACCACTCAACTTGAACAAGCCTGGGACCTGGCTAAACAGCGTTTCGCCGCCGTCGGCGTGGATGTCGACGCGGCGCTGCGCCAGCTCGACCGTCTGCCGGTCTCCATGCACTGCTGGCAGGGCGATGACGTCGCCGGCTTCGAGAACCCGGGCGGTTCCCTGACGGGTGGCATTCAGGCGACGGGTAACTACCCAGGCAAAGCGCGCAACGCCACCGAACTGCGTGCGGATCTGGAGCTGGCGCTGAGCCTGATCCCGGGACCAAAACGCCTGAACCTGCACGCGATCTATCTGGAGTCTGACGAGCCGGTGGCGCGTAACGCAATCAAACCGGAGCATTTCAGGAATTGGGTGGAGTGGGCGAAAGCCAACAAGCTGGGTCTGGACTTTAACCCGTCCTGCTTCTCGCATCCGCTGAGCGCGGACGGGTTTACCCTCGCGCACGCCAACGACGACATTCGTCAGTTCTGGATCGACCACGTCAAAGCCTGCCGCCGCGTCTCGGCCTGGTTTGGCGAGCAGCTTGGCACGCCGTCAGTGATGAACATCTGGATCCCGGACGGCATGAAAGACATCACCGTCGACCGTCTCGCCCCGCGTCAGCGCCTGCTGGCCGCGCTGGATGAGGCCATCAGCGAAAAACTCAATCCGGCGCACCACATCGACGCGGTGGAGAGCAAACTGTTCGGCATTGGCGCGGAGAGCTACACCGTTGGCTCGAACGAGTTCTACATGGGTTACGCCACCAGCCGTCAGACCGCGTTGTGCCTGGACGCCGGTCACTTCCACCCCACAGAAGTGATCTCCGACAAAATCTCCGCCGCCATGCTCTTCGTGCCGCGCCTGCTGCTGCACGTCAGCCGTCCGGTGCGCTGGGACAGCGACCACGTGGTGCTGCTGGATGACGAAACCCAGGCGATTGCCAGCGAAATCATCCGTCATGACCTCTTCGACCGCGTGCACATTGGCCTCGACTTCTTTGACGCCTCCATCAACCGCATCGCAGCGTGGGTGATCGGCACCCGCAATATGAAAAAAGCCTTGCTGCGCGCGCTGCTGGAGCCAACCGCAGCGCTGAAACAGCTGGAAGCAAACGGTGACTACACCGCGCGCCTGGCGCTGCTGGAAGAGCAGAAATCCCTGCCATGGCAGGCCGTGTGGGAGATGTACTGCCAGCGCAACGACGCGCCTGCAGGCAGCCAGTGGCTGGAAAACGTGCGTGCGTATGAGAAAGACGTATTGAGTCAGCGCGGGTAATTTTGCCCTCACCCTACCCCTCTCCCACAGGGAGAGGGAACTTTTACCCCCTCTCCCTGTGGGAGAGGGCTGGGGTGAGGGATTCAACCTCACCGCGATAACTGGAAAAGAAAACTATGCAGACCATCACCACCTCCTGGTTCGTCCAGGGCATGATCAAAGCCACCTCTGACGCCTGGCTGAAGGGCTGGGACGAGCGTAACGGCGGTAACCTCACGCTGCGCCTGGACGACGCGGATATCGAACCCTACACCGCCGATTTCCACCAGACGCCACGCTATATTGCCCTGAGCCAGCCCATGCCGCTGCTCGCCAATACGCCGTTTATCGTCACCGGCTCCGGCAAGTTCTTCCGCAACGTTCAGCTCGATCCGCAGGCCAACCTTGGCGTGGTGAAAGTGGACAGCGACGGCGCGGGCTACCACATCCTGTGGGGCCTGACCGATGAGGCGGTACCCACGTCTGAACTGCCGGCGCACTTCCTCTCGCATTGCGAGCGCATTAAGGCGACCGACGGCAAAGACCGCGTGATCATGCACTGCCACGCTACCAACCTGATCGCCCTGACCTACGTGCTGGAAAACAGCTCTGACTTCATCACCCGCAAGCTGTGGGAAGGCAGCACCGAGTGTCTGGTGGTCTTCCCGGACGGGGTCGGCATTCTGCCGTGGATGGTGCCGGGTACCGACGAAATCGGCCAGGCAACCGCCAAAGATATGCAAAAACATTCGCTGGTGCTGTGGCCATTCCACGGCGTCTTCGGCAGCGGTCCGACGCTGGATGAAACCTTCGGCCTGATCGACACCGCCGAGAAATCCGCGGAAGTGCTGGTAAAGGTTTATTCCATGGGCGGTATGAAGCAGACCATTACCCGCGAAGAGCTTATTGCGCTCGGCAAGCGCTTCGGCGTGAACCCGCTGCGGTCAGCGCTGGAAATATACGCATAAACCCTCGCTGACCGGACGGTACGGGCGATAGTTAAGGAGAATTATCATGAGCTTTATGTTGGCACTTCCAAAAATCAGTCTGCACGGCGCGGGCGCTATAGGCGACATGGTCAAGCGGGTGGCAGACAAACGGTGGGGCAAAGCGCTGATTGTCACCGACGGTCAGCTGGTGAAGCTGGGCATGCTGGACAGCCTGTTTACCGCGCTGGATGCCCATCAGATGTCGTATCACCTGTTCGACGACGTGTTCCCGAACCCGACGGAAGCGCTGGTGCAAAAAGGCTATGCAGCCTATCGGGATGCGGAATGTGATTACCTCATCGCCTTCGGCGGCGGTAGCCCTATTGATACCGCCAAAGCCATTAAGATCCTCACCGCCAACCCCGGCCCATCCACCGATTATTCCGGCGTCGGCAAGGTGACAAACCCGGGCGTACCGCTGGTGGCGATCAACACCACCGCAGGCACAGCGGCGGAGATGACCAGTAACGCGGTGATTATCGATTCTGCGCGTCAGGTGAAAGAGGTGATCATCGACCCGAACATCATTCCGGATATCGCCGTGGATGATGCCAGCGTGATGCTCAATATTCCTGCCTCCGTGACCGCCGCAACGGGGATGGATGCGTTAACCCATGCCATTGAAGCCTATGTCTCCGTTGGCGCGCACCCGCTGACCGATGCCAACGCGCTGGAAGCAATTCGCCTGATTAACCTCTGGCTGCCCAAAGCGGTCGACGACGGCCATAACCTGGAAGCACGCGAGCAGATGGCGTTTGGTCAGTATCTGGCGGGCATGGCGTTTAACAGTGCTGGCCTCGGGCTCGTGCATGCCCTGGCGCACCAGCCGGGCGCGACGCACAACCTGCCGCACGGCGTGTGCAACGCCATCCTGCTGCCGATCATTGAAAACTTTAACCGCCCGAACGCCGTAGCACGGTTTGCTCGCGTGGCGCAGGCGATGGGCGTCGACACGCGCGGCATGAGCGACGAAGCAGCCAGCCTGTCAGCAATTCAGGCAATTCGCGACCTGAGCGCCCGCGTCGGCATTCCGTCCGGCTTCAGCCAGCTCGGCGTAACGAAGGCGGACATTGAAGGCTGGCTGGATAAAGCCCTCGCCGACCCGTGCGCGCCATGCAACCCGCGCACCGCCAGCCGCGACGAGGTGCGCGAGCTGTATCTGGAGGCATTATGATCCGCAAAGCCTTTGTGATGCAGGTAAACCCGGACGCGCACGAGGAGTACGCGCGTCGCCACAACCCCATCTGGCCAGAGCTGGAAGCGGTGCTGAAGGACCACGGCGCGCATCACTACGCCATTTATCTCGACCGGGAACGTAACCTGCTGTTTGCCACCGTAGAGATTGAATCGGAGGAGCGCTGGAATGCGGTCGCGAATACCGACGTCTGCCAGCGCTGGTGGAAACACATGCGTGATGTCATGCCGACGAACCCGGACAACAGCCCGGTGAGTACCGGGCTGGAAGCGGTGTTTTATCTGGACTGACTGGTTAACGCTGCCGCGCCCGCGGCAGCGGCTATCTCCTGCCTGCTGCTCAGCGTAAACGCCGACACCACCGTAATTGCCAGCACGAAGCAGCCCAGCATCAGATACGTCTCCTGGAAGCCGATCCGGTCATACATATTTCCGGCAAAGGCGGAGAGGAAAATGGCCGCTGACTGTTTGGCAAACTGAAAGCCAATCAGATAGATAGTGGCCGAGAGTCGCGTATCAAACACACCGGTGATGTACTTGAATGCCCCCACCAGCAGGAACGGGACTTCCAGCGCGTGCAGCATTTTCAGGGCGATGACCTCCACGGCGGTAGTGGCAAACGACGAGCCGATGATGCGCGTCGCCATAATCAACCCGGCGATCAGCAACGTATTTTTCGCGCCAATGCGGTTAATGATCCACGGCGAGCAGAACATGATAATGGCGTTACAGATCTCCCCCGCCGTCGTCGCGAAACCAAAGGCGCGAGTGCCCTCCTGCGGCGTGGCGAAGAAGGTTTTGAAGAAGGTGGCGAACTGCTGATCAAAAACGTCATAGACGCAGGCCACGCCAATCACGTACAGAATAAACATCCACATTCTGCGCTGACGGAACAGGTTAAAGACCGTTTTCGCGGTGATCTGCGGCTGGTTGGCACCCAGGGCATTCATCACCTGTGCCGTCTGATTGGGCTTCGGCTTCGCGACCACCAGCAGCAGCATCAGCAACAGCGCCGCCGCCGATCCCATCCAGAAAACATACGACGGATCGATGCCAAACAGGATGCCCCCCGTTGAGGCGCACAATCCCCAGCCGAGGCAGCCGAACATGCGCGCCTTGCCGTATTCAAAGGCGCTGTTGCGGCTCACGCGTTCAATATAGGCCTCAATCGCTCCGGACCCCGCCGAAAAAACAAAGCCGATATACAGCCCGCCGCTCAGCGCACCCAGCCAGATGTTGGTTTTCAGCAGCGGCGCGAATACGTACAGGAAGAAAGGAGCAAACAAAAACAGCAGCGCAGAGATAATCCACAGCAGATGTTTTTTCAGCCCCAGCTTGTCGGAAATCACCCCCAGCACCGGCTGGAAGGCAATGGCGGAAAGTGAGATACAGGAGAAAACAATACCGGTATGGGTTTTGTTCAGGCCAATGATATCCGACAGCCAGATCGGCAGGAACGGAAAGCAGGTGGCCATGATGAAGAAGTAGAGAAAGAAGAACAGCCCGAAGATCCAGAAGTTAGGGTTGTCTTTGTGGGTACAGGTTGTTGTGTTCATTATTTTTATCCTCAACGGAGGGCCAGTTTCCCGGCCCGTCACCCTTACACGCGTTCCACACCAATCAGAATGGCGGTTTCCGGGTCGAGAATCGGCAGCGCAATACCCGCCTGCGTCAGCCACTCACCGCTCACCGTTTGCGGTGTCTCCATCCATGCCGGCAGTTTGCGCATGGTGTGCCCGCCCTCTCCCGTAATCTGAATATTCGGGTGATCGAGCAGCGAGATACGGTACTGCGCGCTGGCCTCCAGCCCCGGCATGCGCAGCGGCATCATCAGGGTATAATCCGGCATCGCGAGTTGGCTGATGATAAACAGCCCCTGCGATTTGTCTTCGCTCACGATACCCTGCGCCAGCGTGGTGGCGTCCGGCATATCCACGCGCCACTGGGTGCCGTGGTGGATCACCTCGCGCCACTGCTTGTGCAGCGCAGCGTAACGGCGATAGCCTTCGCGCTCTTTCTCATCCACAGTGAGTGGATCCAGCTCAAGCCCCATATGGCCAAACAGCGCCGTCAAACCGCGGAAGGCAATGCTGTGCTGGCGGAACGTCGCGTGGCATTTATGATGACCGATATGCGCGCCCATCACCTCCGGCGGGAAGAAGTAGCTCATGCCGCGCTGAATGGTGCAGCGCTCCAGCGCGTCGTTGTTGTCGGACGCCCAGAAGCGGTGGCTGCGGGCCAGTACTTCGTAATCGATTCGTCCGCCACCGGAGGAGCAGGATTCAAATTCAATATGCGGGAAACGCTCACCCAGCACATCTAAAAGTCGATAAAACTGGCGGGTCTGCGCGTCGGCGGCGGCTCTGCCGTTATGGCCAGGCTGCACCAACTCGCGGTTCATATCCCACTTCACATAGTCGACTGCGTGCTCGCCCAGCAGCCAGCTCATGCGCTCCACCAGGTAATCAAACGCTTGCGGAATGTTGAGGTTGAGCACCAGCTGATGGCGCCCTGTGGCCTGCGTGTAACCGGGCAACGCCAGCACCCAGTCGGGGTGCGCGCGGTAGAGATCGGAATCCGGGTTGATCATCTCCGGTTCAATCCAGATACCGAACTCCATACCAAGATGTTTGACGTGGTCGATCACGGGTCGCAGGCCGTTCGGGTATTTTTTCTCGTCCAGATACCAGTCGCCCAGCGCGGCATGGTCGTCGTTACGCCCTTTGAACCAGCCGTCATCAATGATAAAGCGCTCTACGCCCAGCGCGGCCGCCTCGTCAGCCATTCGCATGATGTATTCCGGGTCGTGGCTGAAGTAGATCCCCTCCCAGGTGTTGAGATGGATCGGGCGTGGTTTGTTTTCAGGGAAACGGATGATGTTGTCGCGCAGATAGCGGTGAAACTGCTGGCTCATCCCGTTCAGCCCGTGCGCGGAGTAGCTCGCATAAAGGCGTGGCGTCCAGAGCGTTTGTCCCTCTTCCAGCGCCATCTCCCCTGGCAGGTAAAGCGCTTCCGCTTGCAGATAGCGACGGCCATCGGTTTTGGCTTCAGCGCGAAGGCGATGGTTGCCGCTCCAGCCCAGATGCACACCCCAGACGTCGCCGTGCATTTCACTGAACGACGGCGTGCCTGAAATCAGCGCCGGGAAGTGTTCGTGAGACGTTCTACCCCGGCGGTTCTCAATCACGAAGCTGTCATGCTCCAGCCTGACGCGGTGCGGCTGGAACTCACGGATCCAGCGGCCATGAAACGCCATCACCTCCTGGGCGCGTTCCGCCACGGGCAGCGTGACGGCAAAACGGTCAACCTGCCACGCCTGTTCACGCAGGTTGGTCAGGCCATGACGCACCACCAGTACACCGCTCTTATCAAGCGACAGTTCGCTGGTCAGGCGCAGTCCAGCCAGTTCATCTTCCGCCATTATCGTCAGGGTGTGTCCCTGCTGCTGAACGCGTGTGGTTTTAAATACCGGCGAACCATCCAGCCCATGGCGGTGGCCCTCGATGCCCGGCGATCCAAACAAACCATGGCCCAGTTCTGCCATCAGCGTCACCGGCGAATCGACGTCGAGCCTGCCATTTGCCACAGGACGCGCAAGACTTATGACATCTTGCGCCGAAAAGTGCTGAAGATGAGGCCCCCAGTAGAGAATTTCGGCAAACGGGTGGGTTTTTATCACCACGTCTGTCGTGTTGCTTTCAAGTCGTAAAATCGTTTCTTGCATCAGACATCTCCTGTCATCGGGATGATCTGAGTGTTGATCCGAAACGTTTCGGATACAAACCAAAACGTTTCGGATCTGTGATCGGCTTTAGAAATTTAGTGACTTCAGGCCGTCTGGCCTGGGGAGAATTCCGGCTGCCAGAGCACCTGCAGTTGCGCAAGATCGTCGCCGTTTATCAGCTGGCGTACCATATCGGCAATCTGTTTTCCGACACCCTGACGGGTGGACTGAATCACCGCCGCCACGTCGATATCCACGATGCTGTCCTGAGGCAAGCCATCGTAGACCACCAGCGATACCGCATTTTCGCCGGTTAAACGACCAAGCTGTGCCAGCGCCATTGCCGCGCCGTCGCCGTGGGTGTTGCAGTCGGTAATGATGGCCGTGGGGGGGTGCGGCAGAGAGAGTAGCTCTTTCGTAGTGGCATAACCGACCCGGCGAGAAGGCGGCATGGCGCGCAGCCACTCGCTGGAGAGCCCGGCTTCACGCAGCGCATCGAGATAGCCCTGACGGCGCTGAGTAATGAATGCCTGATTATTGCTCTCGCCGAGTAACGCAATGCGCTGATGGCCTTTTCCGATTAACCAGCGGGTGGCATGGTAGGTGCCCGCGTAGTTATCAAAATCAAACCAGGCGTACGGCTGCGGCAGCTGACTGCGTCCGAGAGCCAGGAAAGGGAAACCGGCAGCCTGCAACTGCTCCAGGCGCGGATCGTGATCCAGCGTGTGTGCCACAATCAGCGCATCCACGCGACGGCTTTGCACCATGCGCATATAGCTGTGTTTATCGGCCAGATCGTCATCGGCAATCAGCAGCAGATCGATTTCATGTCGCGCCAGTTCGTGGCTAATTTCGCCGACCATGTCCATAAATACGCTGTTATTGAGCGGAACAGGATGCACAGGGAAAACCAGCCCAACCGCGTCGATCTTGCCCATCTTCAGACGACGGGCAAAGGTATTGGGCCGATAGCCACGGCGTTGGGCTTCTGCTTCCACCCGGGCGCGCGTCTCGCAGGAGACGTCGTCATATCCGTTAAGCGCGCGGCTGACGGTGGTAACAGAGAGTCCGAGTTCTTTGGCGATGGCTTTCAGCGACATGCGTTTGCGTCTCTTCGTTAATTTTGTTCCGCGACCAGTAGCGCGTAGGTGTCTGGCTCCAGGGCCTTGAAAATATGCGGCTGATCGGCGGGATAGCAGATGTAATCCCCTGCCCCCAGCTCTTCTGCATCGTCGAGCAGGCCGACCAGTGCCCGACCCTGAGTCACGATAATATGCTCAATCGAACCCGGGGAATGGGGCTGGGAAATACGATCTGCACCTGGCTGGGTGATGAGAAGGTAGACGTCGCGTCGTGCGCCCGGGGGGCATGCCGCCAGTAAAATGGCTTCATAATTGGCCTGTCCGGCGACCACTTTTGTACCTTCACCGCGGCGGATCACCTGCGTGGTCGGCTGTTGCGGCTCCAGTAAGCGGGCGAAAGGAATATCCAGCGCCACGCAAAGCGACCACAGTGTCTCCAGACTGGGGTTGCCATTGCCGGACTCCAGCTGAGAAAGTGTGGATTTGGCGATGCCGGCACGGCGGGCAATTTCCGCCAGTGAAAGCCCGGTTCGCAGGCGTTCTCGCACTAGGCTTTTGGCGATCACGCTGATTGGCTGCGTCATAAACGGCCTCTTGTTCTATAAATCGAACGATTCGTTCATCTTGTAATACGAATCTGATCCGTTCATTATAATGGATACACGTTCGATATGGCTAAAATTGTATGAAACGTTCTCTCTCTTGCCTGAAAGGCGACACCATCAAAGCAATTATCCTTGTATGCCTCGCCGTTGGCGTGGTGGGGATGTCTTACGGCTCGCTGGCGATGGCCTACGGTTTTCCGCTGTGGGTACCGTTTGTGCTCTCTGTTACCGTGCTGGCGGGCGCCTCGGAGTTCATGTTTATCGGCATCGTGGCAAGTGGCGGTAACCCACTGGCCGCGGCCGCGGCCGGGCTGCTGGTGAACGCCCGCCATGTTCCGTTTGGTGTTACGGTGCGTGAGCTGGTGGGGAAACGCGGTCTGAGCTTCCTCGGCTGCCACATCATGAATGACGAAAGCGTGGTGTTTGGGCTGTCGCAAAAAACCCCCGAGCAGCGAAAAACAGCCTACTGGCTGTGCGGGTTAGGGGTGGCCATCATCTGGCCGCTGGGTACCCTGCTGGGCGCCATGGTCGGTAAATTGTTGCCGGATCCGGAAACCATCGGGCTGGACGCGGTGTTCCCGGCCATTTTGCTGGCCTTAGTGGTTCCGGCGTTTAAAAACCGCACCACGCTTATCCGCGCCTGTAGCGGTGCAGCCTTGTCGCTGGCCGCCGTGCCGTTCGCCCCGGTGGGCTTACCGGTGCTGTTGTCATTACTTGGGCTGGGTGCGAGGAAAAAATAATGGAAAACATGACGCTCTTTATTCTCGGCATCGCCATTCTGTCGGCAGGAACTTATCTGATGCGTCTCGGCGGCGCCAAACTCGGAAACCGGCTGGCGCTGTCAGAGCGCTCACAGGCGCTGCTCTCGGATGCGGCAACGGTGTTACTGTTTTCCGTGGCGCTGGCGACAACCTTCTATGAAGGGGAACACTTCGCCGGGATGGCGCGTGTGCTGGGCGTGGCGTTTGCCGTATTTCTGGCCTGGCGGAAAATGCCATTAATTGTGGTGATCGTGGCGGCGGCGGTCGTCACCGCGCTGCTACGTCTGGCGGGAATGGCGTAAAAAAGCCCGACAGCACGCGTCCGTCGGGCAAGGCGGCGTTTACTGCGCCGCGAGGGTAACGTAATTCACCGTCAGCATCTCTTCGAGCTCCGCCGTGTTGCCCGTCTTAAACGCGTTATCGTTAAGATAGGTGACCACAGAGAGGGTAACGGCCAGCTGTTTGCCCGCCACCTCGCTGCCGTTCACCGCGACAAGTGACATATCCGGCGGTAGCGCGACCTCCGCCGCGCCAGCGGTCACCTGCGCCGATCCGCGCGGCACGGCCGCCAGCTGCACGACACTATTATCCATGCGCGCCTCTTTCGCCGTAATTTTCAGCGCACCGTTGTTGCTAAAGCGATACGCTCTATTTCCCCGGGACGGGCCATCCACCTGCAGACGGATCTTGCGCACAGCCGGGCAGATCACCGACACCTGGATCTCACGTTCTGACGAGGCGTAACCCCGGTACGTTTTTCCGGCAATATCGGTACTGACCGCGCGCATCGTCTCCCGACGCAACAGACCATTGTTGATATTTTTTACTGACGAAACCACCTGACACTCTTCTTCTGCCAGGACGGAGGGAGCATGGCTGAGGGCGACGCAGGCCAGCAGCAGCAGACTCGTGCGATGAAAAATCAGAGACATTTTCCGTTTATCTCCTCGTAGAATTGAGTGGGATCCGCTTCCGGCAAGGTGAAACTCAGCGTGCAACGGCCAGTATCCTGCTTCGCATACAGCGTCTGGCTGGCGGAAATATCATTCAGGAAGATGATGCCGTCTTCCGGTGCAGAGGTGATGTACTCCCCTTTGCCATTCACCACAGAAACCCCTTTCGGTAACGGCGTACCGTCCGCACGCGTAATGTTCAGCAGCACGCGCCGCTGGCTCAGCGTTGAGAACTTCCAGTGTGCAAATGCCCCATGAGCGGCCTTCAGCGACGCATGGCCGTTGCTGATGTCCAGGTTGCCCGGCAGGCTTTGCGTATCTATTTCAACCGTGCTTTCACTGAACGGTGTCAGGGCGGGGACAACTGCTCTGCCCCATTTGTCCGTCCAGACGTTACCGCGCGGGGTACCTATCGCCACCCCGGCAACGGGCTTGTCCAGCGCCACTACCGCATAGGTATCTGTTACCGGATAAGGTGAGAAGGTGACGCCATCATCGTGCGCGACAATGCCTCCGCTCAGCGCGATCGAGGCGTTACTGTTGCTTTCATTGTCACCGCCAATCCCCACCGCCAGCGTGGTGTAGTGCAGGTTACTGTTCAGCGAACTGTCCCAGTTGGTTACGCTGTCATCGTGATCCTGAGAGACGCCCACCGTGTAGGTGTTGTCGTCGTTAAGTGAACCCATTGCACGGGTGCCGTAAGAGGCTTTGCCCTCGTTTTCGCGGTACCAGCTGTTGGTGGAAACGCCGGAGCGACCCAGAGGCACAGAGACGTTCACATAAAACATATCGCTGTCGCTGGTGCTCTTATCACCGTGGCTGATGTCTGATTCCCAGTTTACGCTGACGCTCAAATAGCGGAACGACCGGGACCATGACGAAATGATACGACGGCTATCGTATTCGCTGTTCCAGGTCTGGTTGTTGTAGTAGCTCAGGGAGAAACGGCCCAGCGTCGTGTTCGACCAGCTCATACCAACGCTGGTGTCGTATTTGGTGGTCGAGTAATCATCGTCGTCGCTGTACAGCTCCTGCATTTCGCGGTACTTCGGCGTACCGTAGCTCCCACCCAGCGACAGGCCGAGCCCCCACGGTAATGAATAACCGAGATCCAGCGTGGTTTTATTGCCATCAGTTTGTGAAAGGTTATCAATCGAGCCGAGAAAACCCAGCGAGGCATACATATGCTGCATCGGCACGGTGTCAATGTTGGCTGAAAAACCGTAGTAGTGGTTATCTGCCATCACCATGCCGGCGAGAAAGTTCATCCGGTTGTTGATGGACCAACCGTTTGACGCGGCGACAATCCAGGGCTGCGTAAAGTTTGTCTCCATATCCTCCGCACGCCCGACGGCCAGTGAAAATCCCGGCGCGCGGCCAACATGGTTGCTACGGAAGGTGCTGGCGGCAACCGTAAAATGGCTTTCGCTGCCGTCGGTTTCCGTCACCGTGACGTTTAAATCCGTGTTCAGATTTGCAACAGGTACATCGCTTAAGGTGAACGGCCCGGCGGGCACCAGCGTGGAGAAGATCAGCTGTCCGCCCTGGCGAATATCCACACGCGCCTGGGCGTTGCGGGCAATACCGCTAACCTCAATACCGCTGCTATAACCCGGCAGGAGAGCGTTATCCGGCATCATCTGTACGCCATAAATCCCGGGGATACTGAAGCGGCTGTTGGCGATGTTAATTTGCCCCCCCTGCACCATCACGCCGTAGTCGGTAAAGGTACGCTGTGCGTAGGTGTATAGCGATTCGCTCCCGAACGCCATGCCGCTGCCGTCGCTGATAAACTGCGAACTGCGCACAATCCAGTCGCCTGCGTTAAAACCAAACTCAAACGAAGACTGGAAGCGATCGGATTTATCATCATCAAAGTCGTAATGGGTGCCAAACATGGAGTAGTTCAGCATAGCCGCGCGTCCGCCACGGACATCAGCCACCTGGCGACCGCTTTCCGGGTTAATGGCCTCTGGCGGAACAACCAGTGAAATTTCCTCTACGTCCGGTGAAGTGACCACCGTCGCGTTTTTCCAGTACTGATGAATGAAGGGGCAGGTCCCACGCTTGAGCTTTTTATATAACCCGGCCGCGTCCAGGAATTCGCCATCAATACAAGGAAGACCTTCATCATTAAATTTCACGGGCATAATGCCGCGCTTTTTGCCGTTAATAAGCACGGTAACATTATGATAGCCAGGCATAAATCGCGGGGCGACGGCATAATAGTCAGCAATTGCCGGGTCAAGGCCATTCTCTTTTAACACATCGGTGTCGAATAACGCTCTTGCCAGCTCCATAGTGGGTGCTGCAGTGGGAAGAATTTCTGCGCGAATGCCGAACGCCACCGAGCTCAGGCAAAAGACCAGCACACCTGTTTTACAGGAGGACATTATCATGACCACTCCATCTGATATTATTATTGTAATTCGGCAACGTAAGAACTGGCTTTATAGCCAAAGCGGGTAGCAGGGTATATCTCCACCTTGTTATTCAGTCCAGAGAGCTTATTTTCTGGCGTCGCTATCATCGTCTGGCCGGGAAGAATATAGCTTTTTTCAAATTTCACCTGAGTTTCGGAGGGTAATAATTTTGCTTTTTGTTCCATACGCACCACATAAGGCGTATCGTTTAACACCGTCAGGTTGCCGTTTTTAATCTGCCAGCGTAGCCCTTTCCAGGGTTCCATATTCACGTCGAGCCCTGCCGGGCGAATAATGACGGGCAGATTCTGGCTGAACACCATTTTGACTTTATTTTGCTCGCGTTGCGGAATAGTGGAAAAAATGACGCGTTTTAGGTGTTCTGTTTTTAATTTTTCCGCGCTGTCTTTTAAGACAAAGCGAACACGCTGCGTTTTACCGGCATTTACACGTACCACCGGTTGAGTGACAATAACACCGGGTGTAGGATCGTCCGGTAAATCGATAATGCGGGTATAGAGAAGCTGGGCGTTATCGTCGCTATTTTTCACATCCATGCTCGCGCCTCGTTCGTCTTCGTTAATTAACAGCAGGGAAGTATCGGGCACCATACCGGCGGCAAACGTCTGCAACGACGAGAAAAGGCAAACGCAGAGCAGCGTTTTTTTAGAAATAATCATAATATTAGTCCGTTAATATTGATGGGCACTGCTCCCCTAATCTGAGGAGCAGTGAATTATCAGCTGTGTGATAATTAAAGATAAACCAGCTCAATGTTGGTTAAACCGTCCAGTGTCAATTCATCCGTAACATTTAAATCATTGGTTGGGTTAATAGTGGCACTCACAGCAACTTTAAAGTTGATCTTGCTTTCTGGAGAAGGTATGCCATTCGCTGTATCTAAAGTAAAGGCATATATTTCAGAATTGTCGCTGTTAATTTGCATGTAGTCGGTGCCTTTAACAAGCCAGGTTTCCCCACCATCTATACTCAACAATGGATAAAGTGAGTCACCATTGCCGTTAGTGTTTGCACCCTGATTGCGGAATAACGCTAGTGTATAGGCACCAATTTTTTTATCGTTATACATTCCCAGACCAAACATATTAAATGGTGAACCCGAAAAACCATTACCCATTTTGACACTTTCTGTTGGGGATGAGTCGTCACGCGCATCGGTAAATTTCACCGCAACACGTGTGGCTTCTTCACAATTAATGGTAACGGGAATTTCTTTCAAATCCGCCAGCGGAGTCATGCTGGTCGAGTTGAGCGAGGCCACTTTCATGGTACCGAAGTCAGCAATACCGCCGCCGCTTGGAAAGGAAGGGGTACAGGAAGAGGGAAGGATCTTACCGGTTACTTTAATATCAATGCTTTGTGCAGCCATAGCTGTATTAACCGACATCGCTAACACTGTGGCCAGCATTCCTTTTTTGATAAGCGCGTTCATTCAATTTCCTTATTAAGGTGATAGACAAAACAAAGCCAAATATCGACATTTGACCGAAGAAAGAGAAAACCAATATTTGTACGAAAAATACCAGCATTAATAATCCCTATCAATTGTCTAAATCATCTTTAGGATTTACACCTGAGGATTGCCTTAACAGTTCAGATGAATTATTTGAAATGTGAATATAAAAAGGCAGCAGTACGCTCAAGCGACTTAAAAGTATTTAAAAAAATAATGTTATCGCAAGACTGACCAGACACGTTATTTCAGAGAGTTATTTTACGACGAATGCTAAAACAGGGGGATGACAAAGAAAGGAGGCGCAGAGGTAAAGCCTTTACACGCGAGAAGAGGAATAGTTTTTTAATTACACCTGTCCCCGCTCCGAAGAGCAAGGGACAGTGGCAACACAGCTTATTTGGTCAGTTCTGCGGTCATGTGTACGCGGTTACCCGAGAACGCCTGGGTAATTTTGTAGGATGACGCGCCTGCTTCCTGAGCCTGAGCGGCAATTTTCGCTTCAGCACCATCCAGCGTAGAGGCAGAGGCGGTAACAGTTTGTGCAGCGAAAGAACCGAATGAAGCAGCCAGAGCGATTACAGCGACAAAAGTTTTGATGCTTTTCATGAGATAAACCCTTTCGTTAAGTTGTTTAGGTAAGGCACCGTGCCTTGATGAGATAAATACTAGACCTCATAACCCACAACTGAAAGCGGAAGGATTTGCTATTATCATTCAAAATTACTGATCAACCATTAATCGCTGCGGATGGGTATAAATTGTCGCCCTTCCCGGCTTGCAGAACCCCACCAGCGTCAGGTTGCAGCGCTCCGCCACCTCCACCGCCAGCGTGGTTGCAGCCGACACCGCAAACAGGATCTCCACTCCGCACATCGCAGACTTCTGTACCATTTCGTAGCTCGCGCGGCTGGAAACCAGCGCTGCGCCCTGCTGCCAGAGATCGCTTTCCCGCGCCCGACGGCCCATCAGTTTATCGAGTGCCACATGCCGCCCCACGTCTTCATGTCCCCCGGCGATGTCGCCTGATGGCAGAACCCATGCCGCTGCATGCGTACAACCGCTCAACTGACCGATGGGCTGCACGTCGTTGAGATGGGCAAGCGCGCGGTCGAGGTTGGCCAGATTGAAGGTCTGGGTAAAAGGTAGCGGCGCAACAGGTTTGCCGATATCGTTCAGTTGCTCAACGCCACAGACGCCGCACCCCGTTCGTCCGGCCAACGCGCGACGACGCTCCTTCAGCCCCATAAAACGACGACTGGAAAGTTCGATCTGCACTTCCAGACCATTGCAGGCCTGAACCACATCCATGCCATAAATGTCCTGCGGATGCGCAATGATGCCTTCCGAGAGCGAAAACCCGATGGCGAACAGTTCAAGGTCTTTAGGCGACGCCATCATTACAACGTGCGAGATGCCGTTGTACACCAGGGCGACAGGGACTTCTTCCGCCAGAAAATCAGGCGTGGCGTGGGTAATGTGAGGGGGTCGATGTACCGACAGCGCCACAATGCCTGTTGGCAGTGGCGACGAGTGGGTAGCACGGTTTTGTTTAGACACAACGGTTTTCCTGAACAACCACGAAGGTGAGCCTGCTATTGCAGCATAAACCACAGGCCTTACGCATAGTATGGATCAACTTTTCAGCACCCAACCGCATCAAGTTTACCTACTCATTCTGGAGAGGTGCAACCGGCACCATGCTACACCCCTGTAACATGCGGGGTTAATAGTGTGATTGATATCACACTTTATAATCAACACGGTGATAATACGTTCACTTTGTTTTAACGCCATTGGAACAGGCGTACCGACATTGTGGTATTCTGGTGATATCCCCCGGAGAAATGAGGGATTAACGCAAATTTTTCTCCTTTGCGGTCATTATTCAACCGCGAAGTCAAAACTACATATGTAAGCAATGTCGAAACAAGGAGTGACCCATGCAGGTCAGCAGAAGGCAGTTCTTTAAGATCTGCGCTGGCGGTATGGCAGGCACCACGGCAGCGGCACTGGGCTTTGCGCCCGGCGTAGCGCTGGCGGAAACGCGGCAGTATAAACTGCTGCGCACCCGTGAAACCCGTAATACCTGTACGTACTGCTCTGTCGGTTGCGGGCTGTTAATGTATAGCCTCGGCGACGGTGCTAAAAACGCCAAAGCGTCTATCTTCCACATCGAAGGCGACCCGGACCACCCGGTCAACCGCGGCGCGCTGTGCCCGAAAGGGGCCGGTCTGGTGGACTTTATCCACTCCGAAAGCCGCCTGAAATTCCCGGAATATCGCGCGCCAGGCTCCGATAAATGGCAGCAAATTAGCTGGGAAGAGGCATTTGACCGCATCGCTAAACTGATTAAAGAAGACCGCGATGCCAACTTTGTTGAGAAGAACGCCGACGGCGTCACGGTCAATCGCTGGCTCTCCACCGGGATGCTGTGTGCCTCTGCTTCCAGCAACGAAACCGGTTATTTAACCCAGAAATTTACGCGCGCACTCGGTATGCTCGCGGTCGACAACCAGGCGCGTGTCTGACACGGACCAACGGTAGCAAGTCTTGCTCCAACATTTGGTCGCGGTGCGATGACCAACCACTGGGTCGACATCAAGAACGCCAACCTCATTGTGGTGATGGGCGGTAACGCCGCTGAAGCGCACCCTGTCGGGTTCCGCTGGGCGATGGAAGCCAAAATCCACAACGGTGCGAAACTGATTGTGATCGATCCCCGCTTTACGCGTACGGCGTCAGTGGCGGATTTCTACACCCCTATTCGTTCAGGTACTGACATCACTTTCCTGTCAGGCGTATTGCTGTACCTGATGACCAACGAAAAATATAACCGCGAATACACCGAAGCCTATACCAACGCCAGCCTGATCGTGCGTGAGGATTACCACTTCGAAGATGGCCTGTTCAGCGGTTACGACGCCGAAAAACGCAAGTACGACAAAACCAGCTGGAACTACGAGCTGGACGAGAAAGGCTTTGCGAAGCGCGACACCACCCTGCAACACCCGCGCTGCGTATGGAACCTGCTGAAAGAGCACGTTTCCCGCTATACGCCGGACGTTGTTGAAAACATCTGTGGTACCCCAAAGGCTGACTTCCTGAAGGTCTGCGAGCTTATCGCCGAAACCAGCGCCAAAGACAAAACCGCGTCGTTCCTGTATGCCCTCGGCTGGACGCAACACTCCATTGGTGCGCAGAACATTCGTACCATGGCGATGGTGCAGCTGTTGCTCGGCAACATGGGGATGGCAGGCGGCGGCGTGAACGCCCTGCGCGGTCACTCCAACATTCAGGGTCTGACCGACCTTGGTCTGCTGTCTCAAAGCCTGCCGGGTTATATGAACCTGCCAAGCGAGAAACAACCGGACCTGCAAACCTACCTGACAGCCAGCACGCCTAAACCGCTACTCGAAGGCCAGGTGAACTACTGGGGCAACTATCCGAAGTTCTTCGTCTCGATGATGAAAGCCTTCTTCGGCGACAAAGCGACGGCAGAAAACAGCTGGGGCTTTGACTGGCTGCCGAAGTGGGACAAAGGTTACGACGTTCTGCAATATTTCGAGATGATGCATCAGGGCAAAGTGAACGGCTATCTGTGCCAGGGCTTCAACCCGGTGGCCTCGTTCCCGAACAAGAACAAGGTTGTTGAGTCGCTGTCGAAACTGAAGTTCCTGGTGACGATTGACCCGCTCAATACCGAGACCTCGACCTTCTGGCAGAACCATGGCGAATCGAACGACGTCGATCCGTCGAAGATTCAGACCGAAGTGTTCCGTCTGCCATCCACCTGCTTCGCGGAAGAGAACGGTTCTATCGTCAACTCCGGACGCTGGCTGCAGTGGCACTGGAAAGGTGCGGACGCCCCGGGCATCGCCATGAACGACGGCGAGATCCTGGCCGGTATCTTCTTACGCCTGCGTAAGATGTACGCGGCAGAAGGCGGTGCGAACCCGGAACCGGTTCTGAACATGACCTGGAACTACTCGACGCCAGAAAATCCAGCGCCTGAAGAAGTGGCGATGGAGAGCAACGGTAAGGCGCTGGCGGACGTTATCGACCCGGCCACCGGTACCGTGCTGGCGAAGAAAGGCGATCAGCTCAGCACCTTCGCGCACCTGCGTGATGACGGCACCACCTCAAGTGGCTGCTGGATCTTCGCCGGTAGCTGGACGCCGAAAGGCAACCAGATGGCCAACCGCGACAACGCTGACCCATCGGGCCTCGGCAATACGCTGGGCTGGGCATGGGCATGGCCGCTGAACCGTCGCATTCTCTATAACCGTGCGTCTGCAGACCCGCAGGGCAACCCGTGGGATCCGAAGCGTCAGCTGCTGAAATGGGACGGCGCAAAATGGGGCGGCGTGGATATTCCGGACTACAGTACTGCCGCACCAGGCAGCGACGTTGGGCCGTTTATCATGCAGCCTGAAGGGATGGGACGTCTGTTTGCTATCGACAAGATGGCGGAAGGGCCGTTCCCGGAACACTATGAGCCGTTTGAAACGCCGCTGGGCACTAACCCGCTGCACCCGAACGTGGTCTCTAACCCGGCTGCCCGTATCTTCAAGGGCGACTTTGAAGCGCTGGGTAAAAAGGACAAGTTCCCGTACGTGGGCACCACTTACCGTCTGACCGAACACTTCCACTACTGGACCAAGCACGCGCTGCTTAACGCCATCGCGCAGCCGGAACAGTTTGTGGAGATTGGCGAGAAGCTGGCGAACAAGCTCGGCATTGCCCATGGCGATACCGTGAAGGTCTCCTCCAACCGTGGCTATATCAAGGCCAAGGCGGTAGTGACCAAGCGTATTCGCACGCTGAACGTTCACGGTCAGCAGGTGGATACCATCGGTATTCCGATTCACTGGGGTTATGAGGGCGTGGCGAAGAAAGGGTTTATCGCTAACACCCTGACGCCATTCGTCGGTGATGCGAACACGCAGACGCCGGAGTTTAAGGCCTTCCTCGTGAATGTGGAAAAGGTGTAACGGAGACGACTTATGGCTTATCAATCTCAGGACATTATTCGTCGTTCCGCGACTAACGGTTTCACCCCCGCGCCTCAGGCGCGGGACCACCAGCAGGAAGTGGCGAAGCTTATCGACGTGACTACCTGTATCGGCTGTAAAGCCTGTCAGGTGGCCTGTTCCGAGTGGAACGACCTCCGTGACGAAGTGGGTCACAACGTCGGGGTGTACGACAACCCGGCGGACCTGACCGCGAAGTCCTGGACGGTGATGCGTTTCTCGGAAGTGGAGCAGAACGACAAACTGGAATGGCTTATCCGCAAAGACGGCTGTATGCACTGTGCGGATCCGGGCTGCCTGAAGGCGTGTCCGTCAGAAGGGGCTATCATTCAGTATGCCAACGGTATCGTCGACTTCCAGTCCGAGCAGTGCATTGGCTGCGGCTACTGCATCGCGGGCTGCCCGTTCGACGTACCGCGTCTGAACCCGGAAGACAACCGCGTCTACAAATGTACGCTGTGCGTTGACCGCGTGAACGTCGGCCAGGAGCCTGCGTGCGTGAAGACCTGTCCAACCGGCGCTATCCACTTTGGCTCCAAAGAGGATATGAAAACGCTGGCGGCCGAACGCGTGGGCGAACTGAAAACCCGTGGTTACGATAACGCTGGCTTGTACGATCCGGCCGGCGTGGGTGGTACGCACGTCATGTACGTATTGCACCATGCCGACAAACCGAATCTGTATCACGGCCTGCCGGAGAACCCGGAAATCAGCGCGACAGTGAAATTCTGGAAAGGCATCTGGAAACCGCTGGCGGCGGTGGGCTTTGCTGCCACCTTCGCGGCGAGCATCTTCCATTACGTCGGTGTCGGTCCGAACCGCGCGGAAGAGGAAGACGATAACCTGCATGAAGAGAAAGACGAGGTGCGCAAATGAAAAAACGTGACACCATCGTGCGCTACACCGCGCCGGAACGCATCAACCACTGGGTCACCGCCTTCTGCTTCATGCTGGCGGCGATAAGCGGGCTGGGGTTCTTCTTCCCGTCCTTCAACTGGCTGATGCAAATCCTGGGGACACCGCAGCTGGCGCGTATCCTGCACCCGTTTGTTGGCGTCATCATGTTCGCGTCGTTCATCATCATGTTTTTCCGTTACTGGCACCATAACCTAATCAATCGGGATGATATCTTTTGGGCGAAGAATATTCGTAAGATCGTCGTCAACGAGGAAGTGGGTGATACCGGGCGTTATAACTTCGGCCAGAAGTGCGTATTCTGGGCGGCGATTATCTTCCTGGTCCTGTTGCTGGTCAGCGGCGTGATCATCTGGCGTCCGTATTTTGCGCCTGCTTTCTCAATCCCGGTGATCCGATTCGCGCTGATGCTGCATTCATTTGCCGCAGTGGCGTTAATTGTGGTTATCATGGTGCATATTTACGCCGCCCTCTGGGTGAAAGGCACCATTACCGCGATGGTGGAAGGCTGGGTCACCAGCACGTGGGCGAAGAAACATCACCCGCGCTGGTACCGTGAAGTCCGCCAGAAACAGGAAAAGTCATCTGAATGAGTATTCGCATAATCCCGCAAGATGAGCTGGGGTCGAGCGAGAAACGTACGGCGGAATATATTCCGCCGTTGTTATTCCCCAGACTCAAGAACCTCTACAACCGCCGCGCAGAGCGTCTGCGCGAGCTGGCAGAGAACAACCCGCTGGGCGATTTTCTGCGTTTTGCCGCGCTGGTTGCCCATGCGCAGGAAGTGGTGCTGTACGACCACCCGCTGCAAATGGACCTGACGGCGCGCATCAAAGAAGCCAGTAAGCAGGGCAAACCGCCGCTGGATATTCATGTGCTGCCACGTGATAAGCACTGGCACAAACTGCTGCATTCGCTGATTGCCGAACTGAAGCCCGAGATGAGCGGCACCGCGCTGGCGGTGATTGAAAATCTCGAAAAAGCCTCCGATCTGGAACTGGAAGAGATGGCAAGTGCGCTGTTTGCTTCTGATTTCTCGCAGGTCAGCAGTGATAAAGCGCCGTTTATCTGGGCGGCGCTGTCGCTCTACTGGGCACAAATGGCCAGCCTGATCCCCGGCAAAGCGCGCGCCGAATACGGTGAAGCACGTCAGTTCTGCCCGGTGTGTGGCTCAATGCCGGTCTCCAGCATGGTACAAATCGGCACCACTCAGGGCCTGCGCTACCTGCATTGCAACCTGTGTGAAACCGAGTGGCACGTGGTGCGTGTGAAGTGCAGCAACTGCGAGCAGACCCGCGATCTCAACTACTGGTCGCTGGAAAATGAAGACGCGGCGGTGAAAGCCGAAAGCTGCGGCGACTGCGGCACGTACCTGAAGATTCTGTATCAGGAAAAAGACCCGAAAGTTGAAGCGGTGGCCGACGATCTCGCCTCGCTGATTCTTGACGCGAAGATGGAGCAGGAGGGCTTTGCCCGTAGCTCGATTAACCCGTTCCTGTTCCCGGGTGAAGGGGAGTAATCTCCTGTGAGAGTGCCGGGCGGCGCGAGCTTGCCCGGCCTACACCTCGACAGCAATACCAGCCGTCTGATATGCCAGATGCTCTTCAGTCCGTAGTCCAGGTTCCGTCTAAAGACGCGTTATCGCTTAGCATCGCTTCCACGGCCAATCTCAGGCAACATCCGCACTTTATGTCTGTGACAAAAGCAGATAATAAAAAAGCGCTCGCCTTTGCGAGCAGCTTTCAAGATTTTTCCCCTCAACAATATTCTTGTTTTCTTTTGAAACAAACCAGGCTATAAAACTGTTCATCCATACAGTAAAAGGGAATTTTCATGGCGCTGGAACAGGGTATTGCACAACTGGTTCAGGGGTTTATCGCTGCAGGTCGGCCCTCTTCACGTCGCCAGAGCATTGAGGTGCGACGAGCAGGCTATATTGCCAGCACGAGACTTGCCGGGGAGACCGAAACGCGCGTTCAGGTGGAGACGCTTGTTCTTGAGGGTCTTACCATTCGGGTATTTTCACCTCTCAATGCGCCTGAAATATTGCCTGCTGCCATCTACTACCACGGCGGTTGTTTTGTCAGCGGTGGGTTTGAAACCCATGACAATCAGCTTCGCCAGCTGGCGTTCTACGGTCATTGTCGGGTGATTGCGGTTCAGTACAAGCTCGCACCGGAGCATACGTTCCCCGCCGCGCATGACGACGCAGAGAGAGCGGCGGATCTTGTCTGGCAAAATGCAGAAAAAGTCGGTGTGGATAAAAACCGGATGACGCTGTGTGGAGACAGTGCAGGAGGCCATCTGGCGCTGGTAACGGCGCTGCGGCTCAAGGCTAAAGGCTTCTGGAACCCGGCGCAGCTCATTCTTATCTACCCCATGCTTGATGCCACGGCGAGTTTCGAAAGCTATACCCTCAATGGCCTGGACTACGTTATCACGCGCGATACGCTGCTGAGTGGTTATGAGATGTACCTGGCAGAGACAGACCGCCTGCATCCTGAAGCCAGTCCACTCTGGCGGGATGATTTTAACGGCCTGCCGCCGGTACACATTATTACCGCCGAGTACGATCCGCTATGCGACGAGGGTCAGGCGCTTTATCAACATATGACAGAACAAGGCGTTATTTGCACGGCTCAGCATTGGCTGGGTGTCATCCACGGCTTCTTCCAGCTTGGCGGCGTTAGTCCATCGGCGCGAGACGTTCTTCGGGACATCGCCTGGCGGATCAACTCCGCCCGGCGATAACAAAGGGGAACCTTATTCCTCCTCGTTCCCGCCCTCTTCATACGCGCCAAAGGGCTTCGCAGGGAGAACGATATAGGTGCCTTCAAACACCGCGCCTGGGGCTTCATCGCCAAAGAGTTCAACCTGCATCTGTACACGGGCTTTGCGGCCGCGCGCCAGACGGTCAAGATCGCCGCCCAGGGAACCGAGATCGGCTACGGCACTGGGCTTGCCGCTTATCGGTGCGCTGTAGCGAATATGGGCATCTGCCAGGATGATCGTGCCGCCAAGGTGACGTTCACGCAGCATCAGCCAGATAAGCCCCCAGCCGGTGAGTGTGGCCAGCGAAAACAGGCTGCCAGCAAACAGCGTGTGGTGCGGGTTCTGGTTGCCGGTTTCCGGCATGGTGGTAATGAATTTTTGCCCGGTGTACTGCTGAATTCGCACCCCCATCTTTTCACTCAGAGGGATGTGCTGATACCAGGCTTGCTGTAACTGCCCGCACCAGTCGGCGCGATGGAGAATGTCATCCAGCGTGGCGATGGGTTTGATCATCAGAAAGTGACGAATCGGCGTGGTTTGCGGGGTCGTAATTTCGCCCTGGTTAACAAAACCGAGTTTAGCGAAGAACTCAACGGCATCTTCGCGGGCGCTACAGGTCACGCGTTTGACACCTTCCTGACGAGCCACAGACTCCAGGGTCATCGCCATCAGCGTGCCTAGCCCTTTATCCTGCACGGAGGGATGAACCGCCATAAAACGAATAGAGGCTTCGTTATCGGCGTTAATATACAGACGCCCGACGGCAACGAGGTTACCCTCTTCGTCCATCACCATCTGGTGATGTGCCATGGCGTCCCAGGCGTCGCGCTCAGACCCTTTAGGCTGATGTAATGGCTTGCGCAGCATTTCCCAGCGGAACTGGTAATAAGCTTCTAACTCTTCTTCCGTTTGCGGTACTCGAAGGTGATACATAGCTGTACTCTCTCTTGTTACCCGCGGCCACGCCGCCAGTTGGCTCATACCTGGAGCCAGAATGTGACGGGGCCATCGTTCACCAGCGATACCTGCATATCTGCAGCAAATCGTCCGGTTTGCGTATTCATTTCCTGTTGGCGACAACGCTCAACAAAGTAGTCGTAAAGCGCTTCTGCCCGATCCGGGGCCGCACCTTTTGAGAAACTCGGGCGCATGCCGCGTTCGGTATCGGCGGCCAGCGTGAACTGGGAAACCACCAGCACGCTCCCGCCCGATTGCTGAACGTTGAGGTTCATCTTGCCTTCCGCATCGCTAAAGATACGGTAGCCCAGCACGCGTTCACATAAGCGGTTGGCTTTTTGTTCGTCGTCATCCTTTTCGACACCTAACAACACCAAAAGTCCTGGGCCAATTTCACCCGTCACCTCTCCCTCCACGGTGACGCTGGCACGGGTTACGCGCTGTATCAATGCAATCATGGTTGGTCTGCTTCTTGTTGTTTTTCAGCTTCTGCTGCTTTTTTAAGTTCGCGGTATACGCCGAGAGTGACAGTTATTTCCGCACCAAGCAAGACGATACACCAGGTCCAGTAAACCCAGACAAACAAAATGGGGATCACCGCCAGCACGCCATAAATCAGCTGATAGGAGGGGAACATGGTGATGTAAAGGGCAAACCCCTTCTTGCCCAGTTCGAAGAGCACTGCAGCCACCAGCGCCCCGACAACCGCATCACGGTTCGGCACGCGCGTGGTCGGCACCACACTGTAGAGCAGCCAGAAAGAGAGCCACGATAAAATCAGCGGGAAAATACGTAAAACGTTATCAATGGCACCATTGAGATCGCTGGCCCAACGCAGCGAAAGCAGATAGGAGCTGATCGCGAGGCTCGCCCCCGCCAGCAACGGGCCGAGGGTTAAAATCATCCAGTAAACAGCAAAGGAATAGACCTTCGGGCGGATTTTTTTGCTCCGCCAGATAGTATTAAGCGCACTGTCGATGGAATACATCAGCAGCAGCGCCGTGACGATAAGGCCGCACGTCCCCACAGCCGTCATCTTGCTGGAGTTGGCAACGAACTGCTCAATGTAGTTCTGGATAACATCCCCGGTTGCAGGGATAAAATTCGCAAAGACAAAATGACGCAGTTGCAGGCTGACGTCCGCAAACATCGGAAAGGCGGAAAAAAGCGCAAAAATAACCGCCACCAGCGGTACCAGGGAGAGCAACGACACGTAGGCGAGGTTACCCGCCAACGTGGTCATGTTGTCCTCATCAATACGGTGCCAGAGGAGTTTTAGCCATGCCCTGAGCGGGCGAGTATGGTGCGTGGCTTTTTGATGAACGGTTTTTAGCATAACTGCTTCGCAAAGTAGTTCGGTATCGTCTCTTTTCCGGTCACCAGAATTGACGTAATACCCAACTGGTTAGCTCCCTCTATATTATCGGCATTGTCATCGAAAAAGACCGCATCGGACGCGGAGAATCCTTCCGCTTGCAGAACAGCCTGATAAATTCGCGCTTCGGGTTTACGCATCCCCATCTCCTGAGAGAGATAGATTTTGTCTGCCGCAGCCTTAACTTCAGGGTATTCTTCAGGCCAGAACGTGGTGTGCAGGCGGTTGGTATTCGACAGCACGACGACCCGGTGACCCTGCTCGCGAAGTTTATGCATGATGTCGATAACCTCAGGGCGGATAGCGACAAATACAGCCTGCCAGCCGTGGGAGAACTGTTCGTAGCTTAACGGCAGATCCATTTCCTGGCACAGACGTTCAGCAAACACTTCATCGCTGATCTCACCCCGTTCATGCTGATGGAATGTCTCGCCCATGGCGAAACTCTGTTTTAACGTCGCCAGCGGGACACGGCTAAAATCGCTCCATGCGCCCAGCACCCGATTGAAATCGATATCGACGATTACATTTCCTAAGTCAAAGATATAAAGCATGTTTATCTCCTGCTCGCCGTGGAAAAGTAACTGTAGCGGGAAAGATAAGCTTTGGCTATGAAGTACGCACAGGGTAGAAAAAGAAAAACCCCGCCACAAGGACGGGGTTTTGTTGACCAGAGAGGAGTGTATTACTCTTCTTTCGCACCGCGCATTGCACGTTTACGATCGTTCTCGGTCAGGTGACGTTTACGGATACGGATAGACAGTGGAGTCACTTCTACCAGTTCGTCGTCATCGATGAATTCCAGAGCCTGCTCCAGCGTCATCTTGATCGGTGGAACCAGAACCGTTGCTTCGTCAGTACCGGACGCACGCATGTTGGTCAGTTTCTTACCGGTCAGGCAGTTTACAGTCAGGTCGTTAGAACGACTGTGAATACCGATGATCTGGCCTTCATACACTTCAGCACCGTGACCCAGGAACAGCTTACCGCGATCCTGCAGACCGAACAGCGCAAACGCAACCGCTTTACCCTGACCGTTGGAGATCAGCACGCCGTTGTTACGCTGGCCCACTTCGCCCGGACGTACGTCGTCGTAGTGGCTGAAGGTGGAGTACAGCAGACCGGTACCGGAAGTCATGGTCATGAACTCAGAACGGAAGCCGATCAGGCCACGGCTTGGGATCACGTAGTCGAGACGTACGCGGCCTTTGCCATCTGGATTCATGTTTTTCAGGTCGCCTTTACGCTCACCCAGAGCCTGCATCACAGAACCCTGGTGCTGCTCTTCAACGTCCAGCGTTACGTTTTCGAACGGCTCTTGTTTACGGCCGTCGATCTCGCGGAAGATAACTTTCGGACGGGAAACCGCCATTTCGAAACCTTCACGACGCATGTTTTCGATCAGAACAGACAGGTGCAGCTCACCACGACCGGAAACGCGGAATGCATCAGCGTCTTCGGTTTCTTCAACGCGCAGCGCAACGTTATGCACCAGCTCTTTGTTCAGGCGGTCAAGGATCTGACGAGAGGTAACGAATTTACCTTCTTTACCACAGAACGGAGAGGTGTTGACGTTGAAGAACATGGTTACCGTCGGTTCATCAACAGACAGGGCTGGCAGCGCTTCCACGTTCTGCGGGTCGCAGATGGTGTCAGAGATGTTCAGCTCGCCCAGACCGGTGATCGCGATGATGTCGCCCGCTTCAGCCAGATCGCTGTCGATACGCTCCAGACCCAGGTGAGTCAGCACTTTGCCCACTTTACCGTTACGGGTTTTGCCTTCGCTATCGATGATAGTAACCTGCTGGTTCGGCTTCACTTTACCGCGCTTGATGCGGCCGATACCGATAACGCCAACGTAGTTGTTGTAGTCCAGCTGGGAGATCTGCATCTGCAGTGGACCATCGAGATCAACATCCGGAGCCGGTACGTGATCGACAATCGCCTGATACAGCGGGGTCATGTCTTCCGCCATATTTTCGTGATCCAGACCCGCAATACCATTCAGCGCCGAAGCGTAGATGATAGGGAAGTCCAGCTGCTCGTCGGTCGCATCAAGGTTAACGAACAGGTCGAACACCTGATCAACAACCCAGTCAGGACGTGCGCCAGGACGGTCAACCTTGTTGATAACAACAATAGGCTTCAGGCCATGGGCAAATGCTTTTTTGGTCACGAAACGCGTTTGCGGCATTGGGCCGTCAAAGGCGTCAACCACCAGCAGCACGGAATCCACCATGGACATCACGCGCTCAACTTCACCACCGAAGTCGGCGTGCCCTGGGGTATCAACGATGTTGATACGGTAGTCATTCCATTTGATAGCGGTGTTTTTCGCGAGGATGGTAATCCCACGCTCTTTCTCCAAATCGTTGGAGTCCATCACACGCTCTTGAGTTTCGGCACGAGCATCAAACGTACCGGATTGCTGCAGCAGCTTATCAACCAGGGTAGTTTTACCATGGTCAACGTGCGCGATGATGGCGATGTTACGCAAATTTTCGATCACAACTTTGCCTCAGGCATTAGAAATAGCGCGTTATTGTACACGGATTAATCGCACTACAAAACAGGATCACAAACATCCCCCGCAAACAAGTATTGCAGAGATGCTTTGTGATCGCTTTCACGGAGCGTAAAAAGGGCACTTTAACGAAAATTGCACCAATATGGTGCTCAGTGTTCACACTGAAGCACTATACTGGTGCAACATAACCATTGTGGTGCAGCACTTTTGCACTATGGTGCGCATGATAACGCCTTTTTGGGGTGTTTTAAAAGTTGGCACAGATTTCGCTTTATAAAAATACGGCAAAAAGATGGCCTCATAGCCACCTTGATAGAAGTTGAAGACCTCGTTACCACGACGACAATGACCAATCTGGAGAGTTAAGTATGTCCGCTGAACACGTTTTGACGATGCTGAACGAACATGAAGTGAAGTTTGTTGATCTGCGCTTCACTGATACCAAAGGTAAAGAACAGCACGTCACAATTCCTGCTCATCAGGTAAACGCCGAATTCTTTGAAGAAGGCAAAATGTTTGACGGCTCCTCCATTGGTGGCTGGAAAGGCATTAACGAATCTGACATGGTTCTGATGCCAGACGCGACCACGGCGGTCATTGATCCATTCTTCGAAGAGCCAACCCTGATCATCCGTTGTGATATCCTCGAGCCAGGCACGCTGCAGGGCTACGACCGCGACCCACGCTCCATCGCTAAACGCGCTGAAGAGTACCTGCGTTCTACTGGCATCGCAGACACCGTTCTGTTCGGACCAGAACCAGAATTCTTCCTGTTCG
Source organism: Enterobacter sp. WCHEn045836 (assembly GCF_003965585.1). Classification (NCBI taxonomy): domain Bacteria; kingdom Pseudomonadati; phylum Pseudomonadota; class Gammaproteobacteria; order Enterobacterales; family Enterobacteriaceae; genus Enterobacter; species Enterobacter sp. WCHEn045836. Next base: position 14,864 of record NZ_RXPT01000018.1, on the reverse strand, counting down.
ATGACATTCGTTTCGGTGCCTCTATCTCTGGCTCCCACGTGGCTATCGACGACATCGAAGGTGCATGGAACTCCTCCACCAAATACGAAGGTGGTAACAAAGGTCACCGTCCTGGCGTGAAAGGCGGTTACTTCCCGGTTCCTCCGGTCGATTCCGCACAGGACATTCGTTCCACCATGTGTCTGGTGATGGAAGAGATGGGCCTGGTGGTAGAAGCTCACCACCACGAAGTGGCGACTGCGGGTCAGAACGAAGTGGCAACCCGCTTCAACACCATGACCAAAAAAGCGGACGAAATTCAGATCTACAAATACGTTGTGCACAACGTTGCGCACCGTTTCGGTAAAACCGCGACCTTCATGCCAAAACCAATGTTTGGCGACAACGGTTCCGGTATGCACTGCCACATGTCCCTGTCCAAGAACGGTACCAACCTGTTCTCTGGTGACAAATATGCAGGTCTGTCTGAGCAGGCGCTGTACTACATTGGCGGCGTAATCAAACACGCTAAAGCGATCAACGCCCTGGCGAACCCAACCACCAACTCTTACAAGCGTCTGGTCCCAGGCTACGAAGCACCTGTTATGCTGGCTTACTCTGCACGTAACCGTTCTGCTTCTATCCGTATCCCGGTGGTGGCTTCTCCTAAAGCGCGTCGTATCGAAGTGCGCTTCCCGGATCCAGCGGCTAACCCATACCTGTGCTTCGCAGCACTGCTGATGGCCGGTCTGGACGGTATCAAGAACAAGATCCACCCAGGCGAAGCGATGGACAAAAACCTGTACGACCTGCCACCAGAAGAAGCGAAAGAGATCCCACAGGTTGCTGGCTCTCTGGAAGAAGCCCTGCAGGCGCTGGACGCAGACCGCGAGTTCCTGACTGCGGGTGGCGTATTCACTGATGACGCTATCGATGCCTACATCGCCCTGCGTACTGAAGAGAACGACCGCGTGCGCATGACTCCGCATCCGGTTGAATTCGAACTGTACTACAGCGTTTAAGTTACAACGGGTTTCGCGCCACTCTTCAGGCGCGGCCCCGAAAGCTTTTTTTTGTTGCCGTGGAAACTTTCAGCCCATCTCCGGATGGGCTTTTTTCTCCACCAACAACCTGATCTCACGCGCTTTTTACGACGAAAAAGCTATACTGCACTAAATTAGTGCAACCAACTCCAGGAGACTGCTGAATGGCAACTGGCACGCTGCCCGATGCTGGGCAGATCCTCAATTCGTTAATTAACAGCATTTTGCTGGTCGACGACGAGCTGGCTGTTCATTACGCCAACCCGGCGGCGCAGCAACTGCTCGCCCAAAGCGCACGCAAACTGTTTGGCACTCCGCTGCCAGAATTATTGAGTTATTTTTCGCTGAACATTGGCCTGATGCAGGAAAGTCTGCAGGCCGGTCAGGGGTTCACCGATAACGAAGTGACGCTGGTCATCGACGGGCGCTCGCATATTTTGTCGCTTACCGCGCAACGTCTTCCTGAAGGGCTGATCCTGCTCGAAATGGCGCCGATGGACAATCAGCGCCGACTGAGCCAGGAGCAACTTCAACATGCGCAGCAAATTGCCGCCCGCGATCTGGTGCGGGGCCTGGCGCATGAAATCAAAAATCCGCTGGGCGGATTACGCGGGGCGGCGCAGCTGTTAACCAAAGCGCTGCCGGACCCTGCGCTGGCGGAGTATACCAACGTCATCATTGAGCAGGCCGACCGTCTGCGCAACCTGGTTGACCGCCTCCTCGGGCCGCAACAGCCAGGCATGCACGTTTCAGAAAGCATTCATAAAGTCGCTGAGCGGGTGGTGAAACTCGTTTCGATGGAGCTGCCGGAGAACGTCACCCTGGTGCGGGATTATGACCCCAGCCTGCCGGAACTGGCGCACGATCCGGACCAGATTGAGCAGGTCCTGTTGAATATTGTGCGTAATGCGCTGCAGGCTCTGGGACCGGAAGGCGGCGAAATCATTTTGCGTACCCGTACCGCTTTCCAGCTCACCTTGCATGGCGTGCGCTATCGGCTGGCGGCACGCATCGACGTTGAGGATAACGGGCCGGGGATCCCGTCTCATCTGCAGGACACCCTGTTCTACCCGATGGTCAGCGGTCGCGAAGGCGGTACCGGGCTGGGGTTATCCATTGCCCGCAGTTTGATCGATCAACACTCTGGAAAAATTGAATTTACCAGTTGGCCGGGACATACCGAGTTTTCGGTTTTCCTGCCGATTAAAAAATAAAGGTGACGTTTATGCAACGAGGGATAGTCTGGGTAGTCGATGACGATAGCTCCATCCGTTGGGTGCTTGAACGCGCGCTCACAGGAGCGGGATTAAGCTGCACGACGTTTGAGAGCGGCAGCGAAGTGCTCGACGCACTCACCACCAAAACGCCGGATGTTCTGCTGTCGGATATTCGTATGCCGGGTATGGACGGGCTGGCGCTTTTAAAGCAGATCAAACAACGCCACCCGATGCTTCCGGTCATCATAATGACGGCACACTCCGATCTGGATGCCGCCGTGAGCGCCTATCAGCAAGGGGCATTCGATTACCTGCCCAAACCGTTTGATATCGACGAAGCGGTCGCGCTGGTTGAGCGTGCCATTAGCCATTACCAGGAGCAGCAACAGCCCCGTAATGCCCCCGATTTCGGCCCTACCACGGACATCATTGGCGAAGCACCGGCCATGCAGGATGTGTTTCGCATTATTGGCCGTCTGTCGCGTTCGTCCATCAGCGTACTGATCAATGGTGAATCGGGAACCGGGAAAGAGCTGGTCGCGCACGCCCTACATCGCCACAGCCCGCGGGCAAAAGCGCCGTTTATCGCCCTCAATATGGCGGCGATCCCGAAGGATTTGATTGAATCCGAACTGTTCGGCCACGAGAAAGGCGCCTTTACCGGGGCAAATACTATTCGTCAGGGCCGCTTCGAACAGGCAGATGGGGGAACGTTGTTCCTGGATGAAATTGGTGATATGCCTCTGGATGTTCAGACCCGCCTTCTGCGTGTGCTGGCCGACGGACAGTTTTATCGCGTAGGCGGTTATGCGCCAGTAAAAGTGGATGTGCGCATTATTGCCGCGACACACCAGAATCTGGAGCAGCGCGTGCAGGAGGGTAAATTCCGTGAGGATTTATTCCATCGCCTGAACGTTATTCGCGTCCATCTGCCGCCATTACGTGAACGCCGTGAAGATATCCCTCGCCTGGCACGTCACTTCCTGCAGGTTGCCGCGCGTGAACTGGGTGTAGAAGCTAAACTGCTTCACCCGGAAACCGATGCCGCCCTCACCCGCCTGGCCTGGCCGGGGAACGTGCGTCAGCTGGAAAACACCTGCCGCTGGCTCACCGTCATGGCCGCCGGACAGGAGGTATTGATTCAGGATTTACCGGCTGAGCTGTTTGAAGCGACCGCGCCCGAAAGCAGCACAGGCCATGCGCTGCCGGACAGCTGGGCGACGCTGCTGGCACAGTGGGCCGACCGCGCACTGCGTTCCGGTCATCAAAATTTGCTTTCTGAGGCGCAGCCGGAGATGGAACGCACGTTGTTAACCACCGCGCTCCGTCATACGCAGGGCCATAAACAGGAAGCAGCCCGCCTGCTGGGATGGGGACGTAATACCCTGACACGCAAGCTTAAAGAGCTGGGAATGGAGTGATTTTCACTTCTGTGTAAAGATTATTAATTGAGCGCAAATTGCCGTTATTTTGCGCTTTACTGTGTCGATGAGTTTTGTATGATCGTGCCCGGAAATTGGGGGTGAACATCATGCTGGAAACATTAGTCAATATGCTCTCTAGCGGAGCAGCTGAAAGCCACACGCCGCAAACCGCAGTTGCTGCTGTGTTGTGTGCGGCGCTGGTTGGGCTGTTTAGCTAGCGGGTAAAAATGTAAAAGCCGGGTGGCGGCTTCGCCTTACCCGGCCTACGTTTCGCGCTTTTGCGGCTTAAATCACCCGCGAGAACTGCTGCAGACGCGCTTTCTGGCGAAGGTAAGCGTCAAAGCACATGCAGATATTACGAATCAACAAACGCCCTTTCGGCGTGACCTCAATCGCTCTCTCCGACACATCCACCAGCCCGTCTTTCGCCAGCGGCGCCAGGAGCTTCAGGTCTTCTGCAAAATAATCGCTGAAGTGCAGATCCCACAGCGACTCAACGTCGCTGAAATCGAGACGGAAGTTGCAGATAAGCGCCTTAATCACATCACGACGAATGCAGTCGTCACGTGTTAACGCGATGCCGCGCCACAGCGCGTTGCCCTTTTCATCCACCTGCTGATAGTAGAGCTTCAACTCTTTCTGGTTCTGCGCGTAGCAGTCACCAATCATGCTGATGGCGGAAACGCCCATCCCCAGCAAATCGGTATCGCCCTGGGTGGTGTAACCCTGGAAGTTACGATGCAGTACCCCTTCGCGCTGAGCAATGGCCAGCTCGTCATCCGGACGGGCAAAGTGATCCATGCCAATAAACTGATAGCCGGTTTCGGTCAGCGAGGTAATGGTTTCCTGCAGAATATCCAGCTTCTGTTGAGCAGAAGGCAGATCGGCATCTTTGATTTTGCGCTGCGCGGCAAAGAGCGTCGGCAGATGCGCATAGTTAAATACGCTCAGGCGGTCCGGGTTGAGTTCGGCTACGCGTTTAAGCGTGAAAGCAAAGCTGTCCGGCGTCTGCTTTGGCAGGCCGTATATCAGGTCGATATTGGTTGAGGTGAAACCAATTTCACGCGCATGGTTGAGTAAGGCAAAGATAAATTCTTCGTCCTGCTCGCGGTTCACCAGACGCTGGACCTCTTTATTGAAGTCCTGCACGCCCATACTCAGGCGATTGAAGCCTTCGGCACGTAAATGATCCAGCACATCCAGCTCGATTTCTCGCGGATCGACCTCGATCGAGATTTCTGCATCTTCCTTAAAATTGAAGTTGCCGCGTAAAAGCGCCATCAAGCGGCTGATCTGTGCTTTATTCAGATAGGTTGGCGTACCGCCGCCCCAGTGAAGCTGGCTGACGTGACGACCAGTAAACAACGGCGCGCGGTGCAAAATTTCCTGCTCCAGCGCATCCAGATACTGATCGGCTTTATGTTGCTGACGGGTGACGATTTTATTGCAGCCACAGAAGTAGCAGAGTTTATGGCAGAACGGAATATGGACGTAGAGCGACAGCGGGCGCTCTGGATAGCGCGCGATAGCCTGCTGAAACTCCCCCTCGCCGAAGGCATCAGAGAATTCCAGCGCGGTAGGGTATGACGTATAACGCGGCCCGGAATAGTTATACTTCTGGATCAGGGCCAAATCCCAGTCGATAGATGGTACAGACATGCTCACTCCTTCCGTTGGTGTCGCGTTCGTATACGGCGGCCCGTTCTGGCCCCATTGCGGACCATCATTCGGGTGCGCAGCCACTTCTGTCGCCGCGACAACCGCCGTAGTTTAACGAATAACCACACCAGATAACATATAACCGGAAGGGTTATAAGCAGGACTATCGTTCCTGCCGGGTGCAAATGTTAGTTTCCACCCTTCAGAAGACGCATCATATCTTCCTGCTTTTCGTCTTCTTCTTCGTCTTCGTCATCGTCGTATGACAGGCCCAGCTTCTGCATCAGTTCATCGATGCGATCCAGTTTGGCATCCACCCATGACTGCTCTTCGGCGGTCAGGGTTTCACCCTCTTCAAGACGTTCCAGCAGCGCGTCCAGGCGCTCATCGTTCTCCAGCAAATCCAGCTCAGCCTGCGGTGAAAGCATAGGTTTCTCGCTCTTTGGTTTGTGCTGCTTAGTGACCGGGGTGTCTGTCACGCCCAGTGGAATGGGAGTTTTACTGCCGATACGCGGATCTTTCTGCGGCTTATTTTTCGCAGAAGCGCCAGATGCACCGCCACCGTTTGCACGGCTACCCGCAGCATGACCGCGATGTTTTTTATCGCGTTTGCGATCGCGCGCTTCCTGGTTCAGTTCTTCGCGCGTTTTGCGGCGTGCTTTGGCAGGGCGTTTAGCGCCCGCTGCAGAGGTCGGTTTTTTCATGATATTTTATCTTTAAGTCGTTTTCTTCAGTATAGAATTGCGGCGAAATCTAGCAGAAAGCAAGCAAAGAAAAAAGGCGACAGAGCAATCTGTCGCCTTTTTTCCTGACTCACAACCCTTAACGGGTCAGACATTCCGTGTTTGCCTACAACAAACCCTGTTTATCCTTTGGCTGATACCGTCCGTGTACGGTTCCCTTTCCTGTTAAAACGCCTCCAGGCGCTGGTCATCCTGACAATCCTGCGTCTTCGCCTCCTGGCGCTCCTGACCCTTATCCCTAAGTCCTTATCCTGTTGGCACCCCCGCCTTGACGCACACTTTACCTTGTTCAGTTAAACTAACAAGCAACGAAAGAGTACAAAAACGGATTTTCAGATAATGACTCAATATTAATCCTATGATTTAAAACAGTTTGTATTTTTTTACACCTGCGATTTCTCTGAAATCTCCCATAGTATTAATAGCCGATCTCTCACATCGGCCAGGGCTTAAGCCTACAGGCCAGGTACAATGAAAAAAGCCTTTTGCCCGCATTCAGGTATAATCCCCCGCAGATTACGATTTTTGGAGACGACCACGTGACTACCTGGAACTACCAACAGACGCATTTTGTCACCAGTGCGCCCGATATTCGCCACCTGCCTTCTGATACCGGCATCGAAGTGGCCTTTGCTGGCCGCTCGAATGCGGGTAAATCCAGCGCGCTGAATACGCTGACCAATCAGAAGAGCCTGGCGCGTACCTCAAAAACACCTGGCCGAACTCAGCTCATTAACCTGTTTGAAGTGGCTGAAGGCAAACGCCTGGTCGACTTACCGGGGTACGGTTACGCGCAGGTACCGGAAGAGATGAAGATCAAGTGGCAGCGTGCGCTGGGTGAATACCTGGAAAAACGCATGTGCCTGAAAGGTCTGGTCGTGCTGATGGATATCCGTCACCCGCTGAAAGACCTTGATCAGCAGATGATCGACTGGGCTGTCGCAAGTGATATTGCTGTTCTGGTGCTGCTGACAAAAGCGGATAAGCTGGCGAGCGGCGCGCGTAAAGCGCAGGTGAATATGGTTCGCGAAGCAGTACTGGCCTTCAATGGTGACGTGCAGGTTGAGCCGTTCTCCTCGCTGAAAAAGCAGGGGGTGGATAAGCTGCGTCAGAAGCTCGATAGCTGGTTCAACGAGCTGGAACCCGCGACAGAAGCGGAAGAAGAGTAATACCCGGCGCGGAAATGTCCGCGCTTTTTTTTATCTGAAATTTTCTTTGCCGCAATAAAAAACGCCCCAGTCATTACTGACTGGGGCGGCTAAAATATTCAGCCAAATCCGATTACGTGAAGTAAAAGGTCTGAAAGATAGAACATCTTACCTCTGTACCCTACGCCGCTAACTCTACCCCTTTTTTTGCTGTAGAAAAAGCACTTTTTGTAGTTTTTTTTCATTCTTTACATAGGGAATTCTAATGATCGTCACAAAACGCACGTCGTTATGTTGCTAACTTACATAAAAAGCGCGTTATTCGCCGAACCGTTAGTGAGCCTGATCCCAGTTTTCACCACTCCCCACTTCCACCAGCAACGGCACATCAAGTTTCATGCTGCTTTCCATCAGTTCGTGGATCTTCTTCGACACGCTAACGAGATCGTCTTTGTGCACTTCGAACACCAGTTCATCGTGTACCTGCATGATCATTTTTACACGCGGTTTCTCTTTTTCCAGCCAGGCATCCACGGCAATCATTGCGCGTTTGATAATGTCAGCAGCGGTTCCTTGCATCGGGGCGTTGATTGCGGCACGTTCTGCGCCCGCACGCCGCGCCGCATTGCTGGATTTGATGTCAGGTAGGTAGAGACGACGACCGTCCAGGGTTTCAACGTAGCCTTTCTCCTTCGCCTGAGCGCGGGTGCGTTCCATATACTCCAGTACACCCGGATAACGCTCGAAGTAGAGATCCATATACTTCTGCGACTCTTTACGCGGAATATTGAGCTGGCGTGAAAGACCGAAGGCGCTCATGCCGTAAATCAGGCCGAAGTTGATTGCTTTCGCACTGCGGCGTTGTTCGTTTGTCACGCTGTCCAGCGGCAGACCGAAGACTTCAGCGGCGGTTGCCCGGTGGATATCCTTCCCTTCGGCAAATGCTGTCAGCAGCCCCTTATCACGCGAGAGGTGCGCCATAATGCGCAGCTCGATTTGCGAGTAGTCAGCAGAGACAATCAGATAGTCATCAGGCGCAATAAACGCCTGACGAATGCGTCGCCCTTCTTCATTTCGTACCGGGATGTTCTGCAGGTTTGGATCGGTCGAGGAGAGTCGACCAGTAGCCGCCACCGCCTGATGGTATGAGGTATGCACACGACCCGTTTTCGGGTTGATCATCAGCGGCAGCTTATCGGTGTAAGTCGATTTCAGCTTTGCCAGACCACGGTACTCCAGAATGACTTTTGGCAGTGGATAATCCAGCGCCAGCTCCTCCAGCACCTCTTCCGAGGTGGATGGTGCACCGCCTGGCGTTTTCTTCAGCGGTTTGATCCCCTGCTTTTCAAACAGGATGGTTTGCAGCTGTTTTGGCGATGAGAGGTTAAACGGCTCACCGGCAAGCTCATGCGCCTTTTGCTCAAGTTCGGTCAGACGCTGGGCAAGTTCACCCGAGTGGTTATGCAGTACCGTCGGGTCGATTTTTACGCCGTTACGCTCGATGCGTGAAAGGACAGGTACCAGCGGCATCTCGATGTTCTGAAACACATTCAGCGGCCCTTCGTGCTTCTGCAGTTTTGGCCACATTTTCAGATGCAACTGCAGCGTGACGTCGGCATCTTCTGCCGCGTAGCGTCCTGCCTCTTCCAGCGCAACCTGGTTAAAGGTGAGCTGATTTTTGCCTTTTCCGGCAATCTCTTCGAAGGTGATGGTTTTGTGCTTCAGCCAGCGGTCAGACAGGGAGTCCATATCATGACGACCCGCTACGCTGTCCAGAATGTAGGATTCCAGCATGGTATCAAACGCGATACCGCGCAGCTCAATACCATAGTTTTGCAGAATACCGCGGTCGTATTTGAGGTTTTGCCCTACCTTCAACGCCTTGTCGTTTTCCAGAATCGGCTTAAGCAGCTCAAGCACGCGTTCGCGCGAGAGTTGCTCCGGAGCGTCCAGGTAATCATGTGCAACGGGAACATAAGCAGCGATACCCGGCTCTGTCGCAAAGGACAGGCCCACCATATTGGCGGTAATGTTATCCAGACTGTCGGTTTCCGTGTCGAAAGCAAACACCGGCGCTTTTTTCAGTTTCTCGATCCAGGCAACCAGCTGTGACTCTTCAAGAACGGTTTCGTAGTGCTCAAAAGAGAGCGCAGCGGCTTCCTCTTCTGCCTGATCGTCGGCATCGATGACAATCGTCTCTTTTGGCTTCGCTGCAGGTTTGGCGCCTTTTGCCTGCAGCCATTTACCGGCTTCCACGTCGGTGGTCCAGCGCTTAAATTCATATTTTTTAAACAAACCCAGCAGATCGTCAGCTGATGGCTGTTGCACTTCTAGCTGTTCACATCCCAGTTCCAGCTCAACATCGGTTTTAATCGTCGCCAGCTTATAGGAGAGATAAGCCACCTCTTTATTCTCTTCCAGCTTCCCGGCCATAGTTTTTGCGCCACGGAAGGAGAGCCCGGCGATTTTGTCAGACTCCGCATACAGCGTATCCAGCCCACCCAGTCCCTGAAGGAGCGCCTGTGCCGTTTTTTCGCCAACGCCCGGCACGCCCGGGATGTTATCTGATGAATCGCCCATCAATGCGAGGAAGTCGATAATCAGCTCTGGCGGCACGCCATATTTTGCGACCACCTCTTCAGGGCCGAGGATGGTGTTGGTCATGGTGTTAATCAGGGTGATCCCTGGCGTCACCAGCTGCGCCATATCTTTATCACCAGTACTGATGAGAACCGGACGGCCCATTTTTTCGGCTTCACGGGCCAGAGTGCCAATGACGTCATCCGCTTCCACACCTGAAACCGCCAGCAGTGGCAGACCCATCGCTTTCACCATCGCATGCAGCGGCTCAATCTGCGCACGCAGATCGTCAGGCATTGGCGGACGGTGGGATTTGTAATGCTCAAACAGCTCATCGCGGAAGGTTTTGCCTTTCGCATCAAATACGACTGCCGCGTGGGTTGGCTGATACTGAAGGATCAGGCTGCGCAGCATGTTAAGCACACCGTACATCGCGCCGGTAGGTTCCCCTGCGCTATTGGTCAGAGGAGGAAACGCATGATACGCCCGATACAGGTAAGAAGAGCCGTCGACGAGAATAAGAGGGTTTTCTGGGATCTGAACCATAATGTCCGTGCCTTTAATCAATTTATGGGTAAAGGATGCCACAGAAGGATGAAAACATCAGTTATTAGCGCCTGATACAGGAAAAGATTTTGCGATCGTGAGGATCGCTCGCAAAAACAAATCTGTGGATAACTTTGTGAATACTTTCACTTCATATGAATAACAAACGCTACAATCTCACAGGGCTATATAATTTACACTTAATTATCATGCTGTTATATGCAACCCCTGATTTATATTGCCTGATGATGAAAATATAGCATATGTGGATATATACCCCGTTTGCGGCGTAATTGTAGTGAAATCTTCTGCGGCGGGAGATAAGCCATCATGTCACAGTATGAAAGCGCCATTATTTTGTCTGATTTCTGATAAAATCAGCGCCCTGCACCGAATAATCGGTCGCTTAATTACAGCTAACTATTTGAAAAAGCTCATCATGTCGAGATTGCTCGCTGCAATAACATTACTGTTAAGCATCATTTTAACTATTCTGGTGACGATCGCCTGTTCTGTACCGATCATTATCGCCGGGATAATTAAATTGCTGTTACCTTTGCCTACGGTTTGGCGAGCCGTGTCGGCGTTTTGTAATTTCATGATGTACTGCTGGTGCGAAGGGTTAGCCACCCTGCTGTACCTGAACCCCCATCTTAAGTGGGACGTTGAGGGTCTCGAAAGACTCAATAAAAAGAACTGGTATCTGCTGATCTGCAATCACCACAGCTGGGCCGACATCGTGGTGCTATGCGTGCTGTTCCGTAAGCATATCCCGATGAATAAATACTTCCTGAAGCAACAGCTGGCCTGGGTACCTTTTATCGGCCTGGCCTGCTGGGCGCTGGATATGCCATTTATGAAACGCTATTCGCGCAGCTATTTGATTCGTCACCCGGAGCGTCGTGGTAAAGATGTGGAAACGACGCGACGTTCGTGCGAGAAATTTCGCGCTCATCCAACGACAATTGTGAACTTTGTCGAAGGCTCACGGTTTACAGACGAGAAGCGTCTCCAGACTCGCTCTCCATACCAGAACCTGCTGCCGCCCAAGGCGGCGGGAATTGCAATGGCGCTTAACGTGCTGGGGGCGCAGTTCGATAAATTACTGAACGTGACGCTCTGCTATCCGGAAAACGATAAGACGCCTTTCTTCGATATGCTCAGCGGCAAGCTGACGCGTATTGTTGTTCGTGTCGATCTGGTGCCAATTGATACCGAACTGCATGGGGATTACGTTAACGATAAGAACTTCAAACGTCGTTTCCAGCTTTGGCTTAATACGCTCTGGAAAGAGAAAGATGAGCAGATAGAGAACATCAAAGCTTCAAACAAAAACGCCGGTCAATGACCGGCGTTTTTATATCATTGGGTTTACTTCTTCTCGACCAGGTATTTCACGGTGTCTGCGTACTGCTGTACGAAGATATCCATGCTGCTGGTGTCCATGCCCTGCATGTTCAGCTGATATTTGCCGTTAACATACATCGCCGGAACGCCCTGCAGTTGCAGATCGGCAGCAGCTTTTTCCTGTTGAGCCACCAGAGATTTCACGACAAAGCTGTTCCACGCAGCGTCATAGTCTTCACCTTTCACACCAGCGTCAACGAACACTTTACGGATATCAGCCGTGGTCTGAACGGTCTGGGTTTTCTGAACGGCTTCAAACATTGGAGAAGTGATCTTATCTTCCACACCCAGTGCAATGGCAACAGCCCACGCCTGAGTCAGGTCTTTACCCAATGGACCCAGGAATTCTACGTGGTATTTAGTCATTTTGGTGCCTTCCGGCAGCTTTTTCTTCACGTTGTCAGAAACATGCAGCACCTGCTCGAACTGGTAGCAATGTGGGCAATAGAACGAAAAGAACTCCAGAACCTGTGGCTCGCCAGCAACGGGCTTTTCCAGTGTGATGTACTGTTTGCCGTCGGTAAACTGCGCTGCAGAAGCGCTAAATGCCAGAATCATACCTGCCAGCGCCAGCCAAATTTTTTTCATGATTAACTCTCTCCTGGGTGTGTCCAATTAATACATCGGCGTTAATTGCAGAGGGGGCTCCTGAAGAACCTTAACCTGCTCAGTAAATGTGGATATCTGGCTACGCCAGTAATCCTCTCCGGTAAGCCACGGGAAATTACGAGGAAATGCGGGGTCATCCCAACGCCTGATTAACCATGCGAGATAATAAACAAAACGCATCGCGCGTAAAGGCTCTATCAGGGCAATTTCGTCTGAATTAAAAGGGCTAAACTCTTCATAGGCTTCAATAATCGTTTCAAGCTGCATACGTTGCTCGGCTTTGTCGCCGTTGAGCAGCATCCACAAATCCTGCACGGCCGGCCCCATCCGCGCATCATCGAGGTCAACAAACAAAGGGCCATCGCGCCAGAGAATATTCCCGGCATGACAATCACCATGCAGACGCAGAACGGAAATATCATCGCGCCAGCAGGCTTTTACCGCCCCAATAAGTTTATCCGTCGCGCTGAGAAACGCGTCCTTCAACGCAGAGGGGATAAGCGCTGAGGTTTCGAAGACCTGACGGGGTTCAATAAGGTATTCCTGAGTACCTATAGTCGGACGGGCAATAAACGGCGTTTTGCGTCCCGTCTGATGCATGCGCCCCAGATAGCGGGCAACCCACTCCATTTGGTCGATATTGTCCGCTTCAAACTGGCGGCCCCCCAGACTGGGAAATACGGCGTAGTAAAACCCTTCGTGCATAAGCAGCGTTTGGTTATTGAATTTTATCGGGGCGGCAACAGGAACTTCATCATTCAGCAGATCGTGAGCAAACTGATGCTCTTCCTGAATTTGTTCAGCGGACCAGCGCTTGGGACGATAGAACTTCACAACGAAGCGCTGACGATCCTCGTCCTGGAATTGATAGACGCGGTTTTCGTAGCTATTTAATGGGGTTAGCCCGGAATCCACCCGAATACCCTGCTCAAACAGCGCATCCATAATGGTATCCGGGTGTAATGTCTGGAAAGTGAAAGCCTGGTCGTTCATCCGATCATCCGGAAATTATACGAATGATTCAGGATATCATCTTGTGGCGATTTCGGTGCCGCCGCTTACAAGCTTTTACTCTTTAATTACGCCTCGGGCGCGCAGCAATGCGGTTTTAAAATCTTCCTCATAATCTTTCTGAATACCAGGAATAACAGCATCTTTGGCAGAGTCACGCATTTTGAGGTGATAGATCAGGATATCGTCAGAAAGGTCTGTCAGTTCACCTTCAAAACCTGACTCTTTCGCCAGTTTCTGTAAAAATTGCATCAGATTCAGCTCTGGCTCTTTTTGCCAGGCTGGCTGGAGGAGTTCAATGACTTCATTCAGACGTTTACATTTCATGGTGGTGCTCCTTTCATTTAGAGTGACACGTTAGCAGGGTCAATCCCACAATAAAAGAGGCGATATTTGTGAATCCGGGTCAGGAAATCATCGGAGTGGTTCTGGCGGGTGGCAGAGCAACGCGCATGGGGGGACAAGATAAGGGGCTTCTGCACCTTAACGGTAAGCCATTATGGCAACATGTTGCTGATACGCTTGCAGATCAGGTTACGGCAATGGCTATCAGTGCCAACCGCCATATCGATATTTATCAACGCAGCGGATACCCCGTATATCAGGATACTCTTGGGAATTACCCCGGACCGTTGGCCGGCATGCTCTCGGTTATGCAGCAGTCTCTGGCAGAGTGGTTTGTTTTCTGCCCGTGCGATACGCCGTTTATTCCCTCTTGTCTTGTCGAGCGTCTGATGACGTTTCGTGGCGTAGCGCCGGTTGTGTGGGTACATGACGGTGAGCGTGATCATCCTGCTATTACGTTGATTCATCGAACATTAATTCCAGCGCTGCAGGATTATCTGACAGCTGGAGAGCGAAGAGTGATGGTGTTTATGCGTCAGTCAGGCGGCCATTCCATTGATTTTAGCGACTGGAAATCTGCATTTGTGAACGTGAATACGACGGAAGATTTACAGACCATGCAGGAGAAAAAATGACGCCTGTTTTAGCTATTGCAGCCTGGAGTGGTACCGGGAAAACGACGTTGCTTAAAAAGCTGATACCCGCACTTTGTGCCAGAGGCATTCGCCCCGGACTGATCAAACATACCCACCACAATATGGATGTCGATAAACCGGGAAAAGACAGCTATGAACTGCGTAAGGCAGGTGCCGCGCAAACCATGGTGGCAAGTGATCAGCGCTGGGCATTGATGACGGAAACGCCTGATGAAGCACCGCTGGATCTCGCGTATCTGGTCAGTCGGATGGATCATTCCACGCTGGATCTGGTGCTGGTTGAGGGGTTTAAGCATGAAGCAGTTGCAAAGATCCTGCTGTTCAGAAGTGATGCCGGGCACGATGTTAGTGAGTTAACGCTGGATGAGCATGTGATTGCGGTGGCCAGCGATGTCGCTCTCGATGTTGAGGTTCCGGTGCTGGATTTAAATGATGAGGATAGGATTGCTGAGTTTATTGTGGGATGGTGTGCGGTCTGATGCCCTCTCCCGCAGAGT